>NZ_AXAA01000014.1:0-62287 GCF_000472625.1 Caloramator sp. ALD01 | reverse complement strand
GNTAATTATGTCTATAATGGAAGTTTAAATCGGACCATATTGGAATTGAAACATAATTTAAGCCGCTTGTGCTTCCAACATATATTTTAGGTTTAAATCGGACCATATTGGAATTGAAACTCAAATGAAATTAAAGAAGAAGACATCTATGCTAAGTTTAAATCGGACCATATTGGAATTGAAACATAGGAAGTTGAATCATAACCTGAACTACCTCTTGCAGTTTAAATCGGACCATATTGGAATTGAAACCTTGATGATAGCGATTTAACACCTGTAGAGGATAATGAGTTTAAATCGGACCATATTGGAATTGAAACAAATCAAGGAAACTGTAGCAATTCAGCTCTTCTAAGTGTTTAAATCGGACCATATTGGAAAAACGTATTTTATATTTTGAAAGTCCCATAAAATGAAACGTTACATTATAAATACAAAGGATGGTAATATATGAGAGAAAAAACAAAATTTATAGGAGATGCACCTACAGTTTTGCCACAGAAGAAAAAACAAAATACAATAGATTTAAATCAAATTGATGACGTCAAATATAAGGTGGAAAGGATGTTAAATTCTATAGGTAAAAGTATATTTGTAAAATACTATTATGATTTTAAGGATTGTTATATGGGAAAAATTACAAACGAGAGTTTTGCTAATAAACTATTAAATGAAAATAAAAATGCAAAAAGTATAGATGGGCAAATTATTAGAATAAATAATGCAAAAAAAATATTTTCTGAGAATCTTCAAATACTTGCACTTGAAATTATAAAAAATTCTAAAAGGTTAGATGAACAAATAATTACAGAGGCAAACAAGATTATTTTAGAAGAAAGGATAATATAGTTTTATGCTCGTATTTATAATATACGGGCACTTTTTTTGCAAATATTTAGATTGGTTTACAATTATGGTAGAATGTAATTAAGTTGTAAAAAATAAATTTTTATAATTGAAAAGGATGAGTTTTGATGGAAAAATATACGGCAAATTATGTATATACTAATCATAATTTCGTTATACAAAATTTAACTAATAGTAGAAAAGAAAGAAACAAATATTACCCGGCTTATTGTGTTATAAAAAATATATTACATAGGGGATGTCCAACTATAATGTCCCAGTACCTACAGGATGTAATAGGATCATTACATAATTTAGAGAAATTTAATACACGAATTACTCTTATTGATAATAAGCCTCCTGTTTGGTATAAAACGATAAAAGGCAATGATAAAAAAATGATTACCCTGCAAAATATTTTTTTGAAGAAATCTTACCAAATTATTTAGAAGAATATAAGTTTATCCAGCAATTAATAATACCTGAGGTTTTATTTAATGAAATAACAGGTGAAATAAATCAAGAATTTGTAGACCAGCAAGTAGATTTTTATTTACCGCAAGCAAAACTTGTTATAGAGATAAATGGACAACAACATTTAGAAGAAATAAATAAGATTAATGATAAAGATAGAAAAGAATATTTAGCTAAATTTGGTATAGAAACAATTGAGATAAATACTACTGAAATAAGAAATAATAATATTCAATATAAAATGGATAAGATTAAGAATAGATTGAAACAGTTTGATAAAATATTAAATTACTATAAAGAAAATTATTATAACCAACAAAATTATAAAGAAGAATATACAAAAAAGGCACTTATTGCTACTGCAGTAATGAGATTTCAGACATTGATTTTAGAATTACTTCAAAGAGAAATATTAAAATTGGATGATAAAATTTGGAGTTTTAATATTTTGAGTTTAGATGTTGATGAAGATTTTGCAAAAATAGCACTTGAAGATATATTTATATGGTTAGAAAACATTTGTAAGCTTATGAAATTGCAATTTAACAAACCAGATGTAAGAATAGTTTATAGTAATGAATCAGAATTTCAATTTAAAGAAGGGTATATTAATGTAAACTTTAGTTTGCTAAGAAGATGGACTGATGAAAATGAAAAATATCCTGAAATTATTTTTGTAAGAACAGATTATTAAGAAAAATATTTTAATTGATCTTCTTAATAATTTAAATAGAGAAAAAGATATATTTAAAATTGATGGTTTAAATACAAAAAGTGGATTAATTTTTACTTTATTAAAAAATGGAAAAATTGGATGTTATAGCATTGCTAATGAGTTATCAAGGATATTTAATATAGATGCAAGATGGTATTCAGGAGAAGTACCGCACATAAAAGGTATTCCTGTATTAGACTCGGATGAATTTGATAAATATAAAATGAGAGTTCAAAAAGAATATAAAGAAAATAAGTTCCCATTGTTAGTGGCTACAAAAGCATTTGGTATGGGAATAGATAAAAGTAACATAAGGTATACAATTCATTTTGGTCTACCAGCTTCTTTAGAAGCCCTCTATCAAGAAGCAGGTAGAGCAGGAAGAGATAAAAAGAAGGCCGATTGTTATGTTCTATACACGAGAGAAAATATAGAAAAAAATGAGTTAGAAAAGTTGTTTAATCCTCAAACAAAAATAGAAGAAATAAAAGAAATACAGGAGAAATATGGTTTTAAGGGAAAAGATGTATTAAGAATTTTCTTCTTATGGTTGTCCAACAACAAAGGTACTGATGAAGAATTTAAAGAGGTAATGAGTATATTTGAAAACTTCGCTGAACCAGGTACAATAAAGAATATTGAATGTAGAAAAATAGGTAAATTTGCAGATGTACAAAAGGCAATTTATAGACTAAGTTTAGTTAAAATAATTGACGATTGGACAATTGAAAGTTGGAATAAGGGTAGGGAAATTATAAAAGTATATTTTAGTGATTATACAGAACAAACAGCAGAAGAAGCATTGTTATACTACATAAGAAGATATGATAAAGAATTTTCTTTAGATTTAAATAAGGTAAATAATGAAAAGTACTCAAAATATATAAAAATATATAACAGTAACATTCTTAGTAAATATCAAAAGATTTTTAATATATTAATAGAATGGATTTATGACAACATAGTTTATAGTAGAAGACAAGCAATAAAGAATATATTAGAGCTTTGTGATAATTTTAAGGATAGTAAAAGCTTCAAAGAAGAAATTGAGAGGTATTTTAAATTTACAGAGAGCACATATTTACTGGACTATATTGCCCAAAATCCTTTAGATCATAAATCTTGGTTTGAAGTATTTTACACCTATACACAAGATAAAAGAAATAAAATCCTCATTGACATTGAAGAGATTAAAAATGTGAAGAGTAATCTAACAAGATTGCTTGAAAGTTATAGGTATAATACTGGGCTTAACTTTTTAAGTGGTATTTTAAGGTTAATATTAGGAGAATTTGAAAATCAAGATGGTCGAATAAGATTAGAATTGGCAATGAAAGAGATATCACAATATGAAAAAGATAAAAAATATGAGATTTTAAATGAAATATTTAAGATTAAAGAATTATTTAATGAAAAATCAAGAATAGAACTTAGTAAGATGTTAATAGATGTTTATCCTGAAAAATTAGAAAAAATATATATTGAATTAAAAGACTATTATAGTCTTAATAAAATTATTGAAATATCAGTAGAAAAACTAAAAAGAATAGGGGAGACGATAAATGGTTGATGTAAGTAAATTAAATGATACGATAAATGAATTAGAAAAAGAAGCTAAAAACATAAAAAAAATATCAGATATTATAAATAAAATTAGTGATATAAATAATGAAATATCTACAAACAAACAACAATACTCTAAAGTAATTAGTGATATAGAAGAACTAAAAAAAGAATTTATAAGTTTAATAGAAATACAAAAGAAAGTATTACTTGAAATTAATGATACATTGAACAAAAATCAAGAATATATGAACAATAATATAAAAAAAATTCAAGAAGAAAACATTTCATTTAATAAGGACCTGAGTATTATGTATAAACAATTAGAAAATGAGCTTATAAGCACAATTCATTCAATAGATACTGAAAACAAAAAAATGTATTTAGGATTTGAAGAGATAGCTGCATCAAAATTGGAAAAAAATAAATCAGATATACAGTTGGAATTAAGAAATACAAGTAATTTACTATCAACAGATATAGAACAAGTTGTAAAAAATAAGACAGAAGAATTGAAAGCTGATATTAATATAAAAATTGAAAAGATAAATAAAAGGTTGAATATACAAATGGGAATTTTTACTGTTATGTTTATTTTAATTTTAGTAAGCATATTTTTAAAATAAGTGCCACCAAGAGCTCCGAAAAAATGATACCTTAAAAATCGCCACCACTATATATAGTATATAAAAGATAATATGTGCAACTATATATAGTATGTTTTTAAAAATAATTTGATTTTTTTCGGAGGTCTCCCACCCAAGTGAAATGTGAATTATACATTAATTACCAAATACCGCACTTTCACTTGGGTGTTTTTGCTTATAAAATAATAGTTTTTTAAATTTTATGTAGTAGGCATAAGTTTAATATTGAAATAATGGAAAAAATAAGTTATATTAGTATATAGAGGAATAAAGTTTGTAAACCTCCTAAGGGATTTTTAATAACTGAAGGTTCCCTAAAAAAATAGGGTATTTATATTAGGAGAACCTTTGAAAAATGCGACTCCCCTAACGGGTTTAAATCGGACCATATTGGAATTGAAACTAATATCCTCTCCTTTAATGTAGTGTTATGTATATCCGGTTTAAATCGGACCATATTGGAATTGAAACGATGAAATTAAAAATGAACTTGTTATAGTGTTATTAGTGTTTAAATCGGACCATATTGGAATTGAAACAAAAGTATCTTTAAGTTTAGTCTTCAACTCTTTAGGGTTTAAATCGGACCATATTGGAATTGAAACATATATCGCTTGCTTTTAACAATTCTACTATTTTCTGTTTAAATCGGACCATATTGGAATTGAAACTGAGGTCTTAATAAAAATCTTAAAAGGGAAAATAAGTTTAAATCGGACCATATTGGAATTGAAACATATTAAAAAAGTCGCTCTAAAGCGATTTAAAGTGGGGTTTAAATCGGACCATATTGGAATTGAAACCAATATTATAGTGTTTATCCTTCAATATCAATTTTTCGTTTAAATCGGACCATATTGGAATTGAAACTTTACTGCAACTATGGAAAACTTCTTCTCCCTTAACGTTTAAATCGGACCATATTGGAATTGAAACAACAAATCAGCAATTTCAAATGGATTATTAGTTTTATGTTTAAATCGGACCATATTGGAATTGATAATAAAACTGCGTAGTTTTATAAAACATTTCATTAATTAAGAATTCTTGTGTAATTAATATGAAAAAAATTAATGCGAACAGGTGGGTTCTGCATTAATTTTTTAATATTAACTAAATTTGAAATCATAATAATTTAATTTATATTTTATGGGTGGGGATAAATATGTGTGATACACTTGTTGCATTGAAAAATTCAACTAAAAATGGTTCTGTGATTTTTGGAAAAAACAGCGATAGAGAAAAGAACGAACCTCATATAATAATAAGAACTGATAGAAGGAAGTATAAAAAGGGTGAAACAGTAAAGTGTACTTATATTGAAATACCACAGGCAGAGGAAACCTATGAGTGTATTTTATTTAAGCCCTCTTGGATATGGGGAGCAGAAATGGGGGTTAATGAATTTGGTGTTGTCATAGGTAATGAGGCAGTGTTTACAAAACAAAAACAAGGCCCTCCTGCACTTCTTGGAATGGACATTTTGAGGCTATCGCTTGAAAGAAGCAAAACAGCAGTAGAAGCGCTCGGATATATTGTTTATTTTATTAAAACTTATGGACAAGGTGGAAAATGTGGGTATACAAAGAACTTAAAATACCATAACAGTTTTATAGTTGCAGATTTCAATTCTGCCTATAAAATAGAAACTGCTGGGTATATATGGGCTATCAAAAAAATTGAAGATGTAGACAGTATATCTAATTCTATAAGTATAACTAATGATTATGATATGTTAAGTAATGATGTTGAGGATAATTTTATATACAAAAGAATATTGGGAAGAGAAAATTTCAATTTTAAAGAAAGGTATGAAAACAGATTAGTTGCAAAGGTTGCAGAGGGTGATTTTAGAAGAAACATAACCTATTCTTATTTAAAAAGCAAACAGGGAAGTTTGACAGTAGATGACTTTAAAAGCATTTTGAGACACCACGAAAAGGAAGATGGAAACAGACTAAATGGTTCAATGAAGAATATTTGTATGCACGATGGTAGTTTAATATCAAGTGAAACAACAGGGAGTATGATTGTTGAACTTATAAATGGAGAAATAAATATTTTGGCAACAGGTTCATCGCTTCCCTGCCTTTCAACCTATAAACCAATGTGGTTTGTAGACAGCGATGTGTTCTTCAAAGAAGAGGATTCAGACAGAGCGGTAGAATACTGGAAAAGTGAGAGGGAAAAGATTAGAGAGGTTGAGGAAGGAAGGGTAGATAAAGATAGATTTATAAAAAACAGGGATGAGTTTGAAAATAATTTGAGCAAGTTAGTATCTGCAGCCAAAACAGAGAAGGACAAAATAGAAATAATGAAATATGCGTGGACATCCTAAAAGTGCCACCCAGGTGAAATGTGACATTATTCATATTATGCAAAATAAAACTAAGGAGGGATATATATGGCATCAAAAACAAGACTTAAGGGTAACGTACATATAGCTTTACCTGCAAAGAAAGGAAAGAAAAAAGAAGGTGAAAAAAAGGTTGAAAGTAATCTAAAAGAAGTAAAAAATGATGACTAACTTTTATTATCAAAAACGTCCATATATTTTGTCTTTATGGACGTTTTTAGTTTTGAGAAGAAAGTTAATTTAAACTTAATATATTTGCATCACTTTATTATGACTTTATTTGTTCCGCCCCAAAGACAAAGAGTAACAACAGTTCTATAGAGCTTAAAATTATCACTAAAATTTATGACAAATTCTCTATTTGGTAGTTCAGGAATTATATAAAGCCCCTGAACTGCTTTTTTTATACCCAAATTTTGAAGAGAAAATACATCCATTCTTCCGAGTGAAAATATAAGAAACATTTCCGCGGTCCATTTACCAATTCCTTTAACCTTAATTAGTTCTTTAATAATTTCTTCGTCAGTAAGACTATCGATATTATCTATATTAACCACACCATCTTTTATTTTTTTGAGCAAGATCTTTAATATATACAACCTTACTTTTAGAAAGCCCAACAGAACGTGATGCTTCTTCTTGGCATTTAAGTATGTTATCGAATCTAACCTCATCCAATAAAGTTAATAGCTTATTACAGACAGAATAAGCTGCCTTCATTGATAATTTTGCACTACAATATTTTAAACTAATGATAAAAAGTAGTTTTTATCAAGATTTATTTGTATTTCTTCAACTTCTTTTATCAGTTCCTTTATTTTAAAATCTTTATTTATAACTTTGATAAAAATCTGATTATCTTGAGTTAAAATTAAACTATTCAATTAATCACTCCCTAAATACGTAATACAATTTTAACATACCAGTGAATTGTGTCTAAGCTTATATATTACTAACAATTAATGGATAATGTCACATTTCACCTGGGTGGGAGACCTCCGAAAAAATCAAATTATTTTTAAAAACATACTATATATAGTTGCGCATATTATCTTTTATTCACTATATATAGTGGTGACAATTTTTAAGGTATCATTTTTTCGGAGCTCTTGGTGGCACTTTTTGTCTTGACAAACTACTTCAAAACCTATATAATACTAAAAAATAAATAAAGAATACATGCCTACTCATATAATCCCGATAATATGGTTCGGGAGTCTCTACCGGGGGCCGTAAACCTCCGACTATGAGTGAGGTTGCTTTGCGTTTGCATATTGCACTTCACTCATTTCTTTTTTTGGGGAGCAATATGCTTTTTTGTTTCCCCTAAAGGGCATGTTAAAGGGGAGGAGGATTCTAAAAATGAAAATTTTAAAGCAAGCCTATACCTTTGATGACGTTTTATTAGTTCCACAAAAGTCAGATGTATTACCTAAGGATGTAGAGGTTTCAACATATCTTACAAAAAAAATAAAGCTTAACATCCCACTTATAAGTGCAGGAATGGATACAGTAACAGAGTCAAAAATGGCAATAGCAATGGCTCGTGAGGGTGGAATAGGAATTATTCATAAGAACATGTCTATTGAGGAGCAGGCCTTAGAGGTAGATAAGGTAAAAAGATCAGAACACGGAGTCATAACAGATCCCTTCTTTTTATCTCCAGAACATACAATAGAAGATGCCGATAGATTAATGGCAAGGTACAGAATATCAGGTGTCCCAATTGTTGAAGGTGGAAGATTAGTTGGAATTATAACAAACCGCGACATAAGATTTGAAAAGGACTATTCAAGAAGAATAAGCGAAGTTATGACGAAGGATAATTTAATAACAGCACCAGTTGGAACAAGCCTTAAGGAGGCAGAAGAAATACTAAGACGCCACAAGATAGAAAAGCTTCCACTTGTTGATGAAAACTATGCCCTAAAGGGACTTATAACAATAAAGGATATTGAAAAGGCAGTTAAGTTCCCAAATTCAGCAAAGGATGAAAAGGGAAGACTTTTGGTAGGTGCTGCAGTTGGAGTAACTGTAGATACAATGGATAGAGTAAAGGCACTATATGAAGCGGGTGTGGATGTAATAGTTGTGGATACTGCCCACGGCCATTCAAAGGGTGTTATAGATATGGTATATAGAATAAAAAATGCATATCCAGAGCTTCAGGTAATAGGAGGTAACGTTGCAACTATAGAGGCAACGAGGGATTTAATACTTGCTGGTGCCGACTGTGTTAAGGTTGGCATAGGACCTGGTTCAATCTGCACAACAAGAGTTGTAGCAGGAGTTGGAGTGCCTCAACTTACAGCAGTTATGGATTGTGCAGAAGAGGCAGATAAATACGGTATTCCAATAATAGCAGATGGAGGAATTAAATATTCTGGAGATATAGTTAAAGCCCTTGCAGCAGGTGCATCTGTTGTAATGATGGGTTCACTTCTTGCAGGATGTGAGGAGAGTCCAGGAGAAGAAGAAATATATCAAGGAAGAAGATTTAAGGTGTATAGAGGAATGGGCTCAATTGCAGCAATGCAAAAGGGAAGCAAGGATAGATATTTCCAACAGGATAATAAAAAACTTGTTCCAGAAGGAGTTGAAGGAAGAGTTGCCTACAAAGGACCTGTTGCAGACACGCTTTATCAGTTAGTTGGAGGACTTAGAGCTGGTATGGGATACTGCGGTGCAAGGAACATAGAGGAACTAAAACAGAAGGCTGTCTTTGTTGTTCAAACATCAGCAGGTTTAAGGGAGAGCCACCCACACGATATATACATTACAAAGGAAGCACCAAACTATACAACAGATGCAAAGTAGGAGGGCAATATGAATAGAGAACTTGTTTTGATAATAGATTTTGGAGGACAGTATAACCAGCTTATTGCAAGGCGTGTTAGAGAGTGTGGGGTGTACTCAGAGATAGTACCATACACAGTTTCAATAGAAGAAATAAAAAGAAAGAGCCCAAGTGCAATAATCTTCACAGGTGGACCAAATAGCGTATATGAAGAGGGAGCACCAAGGGTAGATAGGGAAATATTTGAGATGAATATCCCTATACTTGGAATATGCTATGGAATGCAGCTTACCGCATTTATGTTGGGGGGAGAAGTTAAAAAGGCAGATAAAAGGGAGTATGGAAACACAAGTGTTGTTGTAGAAAATGACTGTGCCCTATTTTCAAACCTTCCTAAAGAGAGCATAATGTGGATGAGCCATACTGACTATGTTGCAGAACTTCCAGATGGATTTATAAATATAGCCTATACAGACTCCTGCAAAAATGCGGCAATGGCAAATAAAGAAAAGAGGATATATGGCGTTCAATTCCATCCAGAGGTTAAACATTCACAGTTTGGTTTTGATGTTATTAAAAATTTCTTGTTTAATGTATGCAGCCTCAAGGGGGATTGGACGATGTCCTCCTTTATTGATGAAAAGATAGAGGAAATAAGAAGGACTGTTGGAGACAAAAAGGCAATATGTGCCCTATCAGGTGGAGTTGACTCTTCTGTTGCAGCCTTAATGGTACACAGGGCAATAGGTAAAAATTTAACCTGTATATTTGTTGACCACGGCCTTTTAAGAAAGGGAGAGGCAGAAGAGGTTTATAATACCTTTAAAGAAAAGTTCGATATGAACCTTATTATGGTTGATGCAAAGGATAGATTTTTAGGAAAGCTAAAGGGAGTTACTGATCCTGAGAGGAAAAGAAAGATAATTGGTGAGGAGTTTATAAGGGTATTTGAAGACGAGGCATTAAAAATAGAAGGGGCAGAGTTTTTGGTTCAAGGGACAATATACCCAGACGTTGTTGAAAGTGGAACAGGAACATCTGCAGTTATAAAGAGCCATCACAACGTAGGGGGACTTCCTGAGGACATTAAATTTAAGTTAGTTGAACCACTTAGGGAACTATTTAAGGATGAAGTTCGAGAAGTTGGAAGACAGCTTGGACTTGCAGAAGAATTAGTATCAAGACAGCCATTCCCAGGACCAGGTCTTGCGATAAGGGTACTTGGTGAGGTTACAGAGGAAAAGCTTTCTATATTAAAGGAAGCAGATTTTATAGTAAGGGAAGAAATAAAAAAAGCAGGCCTTGATAAAAAGATATGGCAGTACTTTGCTGTACTTCCTGATGTAAAAAGTGTTGGCGTAATGGGAGATGAGAGAACATATTCTCACCTTATTGCAATAAGGGCTGTGGAAAGTGTGGATGGAATGACATCAGATTGGTTTAAAGTGCCCTACGAAGTTTTAGATAAAATATCAAGAAGGATTGTAAATGAAGTTAAGGGTGTAAATAGAATTGTATATGATATAACAAGTAAACCTCCTGCAACAATTGAATGGGAATAATTTAATAACTGGCAGCCATATCACTTATAACTTTTGATATGGCTGCTTTTTATTGCTGAAGCTTAACCACTTTTTTAAAAACAAATCAATTTAATACTTGCTAAAATATGGTTAATATGGTATCTTAAATATTAAATTTCAATAGATTCAATTGGGGGTATGAATATGTTAAAACCAAAGCCATTAAAAAGGGGAGATAAAGTAGCAATTGTAAGTTTATCAAGCGGTGTATTAGGAGAAGATTTTGCAAGACATCAGCTTGAATTAGGAGTTAAAAGATTAAAGGAGTTTGGATTAGAGCCTATCTTTATGCCAAACTCTCTAAAGGGGATTGAATATGTTAAAAATCACCCTGAAGATAGAGCAAAGGATTTAAAGCAGGCCTTTTGTGATGATACAATAAAGGGGATTATCTGTTCAATTGGAGGAGAAGATACATATAAGACTTTGCCATATCTTTTAGGGGATAGGGAGTTTGTTGATGCAGTTAAAAACAATCCGAAGATTTTTACAGGATTTTCAGATACTACTATTAACCATTTAATGTTTTATAAATTAGGACTGGTAACCTTCTATGGCCCAAGTTTTCTAACAGACATAGCCGAATTAGATAATGAAATGCTTCCATATACTAAAAGGGAATTTTTAAAGTATTTTGAAGAAAAAGATGAGTTTATTATTGAGTCAAGTGATGTTTGGTATGAGGAAAGAAGGGATTTTTCTAAAAATCAATTAGGCATAAGTAGAACTAAACATACAGAAAAACGAGGATATGAGGTGCTTCAAGGCAGAGGAAAGGTTAGAGGTAGATTTTTAGGAGGTTGTTTAGAAAGTATATATGATATATTGACTAAAGATGCATATAAAGAAGTATGCGATAAATACGAGTTATTCCCTAATTTAGAAGAATGGAAAGATAAAATATTGTTTATTGAAACCTGTGAGGAAAAACCAAACCCAGAGTTCTTTGAAAAGGAACTTCTTGCATTAAAGAATAAAGGTGTTTTTGATGTGATTAGTGGTATTATTGTTGGAAAGCCACAAGATGAAACCTATTATGATGAGTATAAAGAAGTTTTTTATAAAGTTATAGATAACAAGGATTTGCCTATCTTATATAACGTTAACTTTGGACACGCATATCCAAGATGTATAATACCTTATGGTGTTGAAGCAGAGATAGATTTAGATAGGAAAATGATAAAGTACTGGCAGCCATATCACATATAACTTGTGATATGGCTTAAATTTATTTGTTACTTGACCTATATAATATATTTGAAATAGCTGTTTGACTAACGTTAAGGAATGAAGCAATTTCTGTTAGAGTATACTTTTCATTTATTGCCTTTTTAATAAGTTCAAGTTTGATAGGAGTTAAATTTCTTCTTCGGCTTCCTGATTTTAATAATATAATATCTTCATCAGGTAATTTAAATGAATCTAGTATTTCTTGAAGAGAAGGTCGCCTTGGGATTTCAAATTTTATATCTTCATGAACATTTTCAGGTTTAAAAAAACTAAAGT
Source organism: Caloramator sp. ALD01 (assembly GCF_000472625.1). Taxonomy (NCBI): domain Bacteria; kingdom Bacillati; phylum Bacillota; class Clostridia; order Eubacteriales; family Clostridiaceae; genus Caloramator; species Caloramator sp. ALD01. The sequence continues at coordinate 49,800 of NZ_AXAA01000014.1, read as the reverse complement.
TTTTACTTATAAATTTGAAGTCATCATCTAGTGTTTTTTCATTGCCATTTATATTCATAAGATTTAAATAGAGTTCAATAGATTTACTTTTATTACTGTTAAGTAAAGATAATGGAAAGGTAACGTTTACAAAATTTGAATATCCCTTTACATAGAAAAAATGACTACTCCATTTATAACTACTTACATTTGAACAAATACCTGCTCTAATAGGATTTCTATGTATATATCTTATTAACCAAAGGAAATATTCATCTGTTTCAACAAGTTTACTATTATATCTACCTTTAAATATGTGACCAGTATAGCCTAAATAGTCTCTAATAAATTTACTTGTTACATTGTTAATGTGAAACATCACTTCACCTATATTGTTATTAAATGTTTGTATTAACAGGTGGTAATGATTATCCATTATTACATAAGCAAATAGGTTATAGTCAAATTTCTTCTTATATTCTTTTAATTGTTTTATAAAAAATTGTTTTACTTTTGGATCTTTGAAAATATATTCGTTATTATTCCCCTTCTGCCATACGTGGTGAATGGCACCTTCAAAATATCCTCTTTCTCTATTTGACATACAACTCACCTCATATAGATTTTTGCCAAAATAAAACATTCTAAACATAATAAGTTATAAGTGATATGGCTGCCAGTTAAATTTCTCTTGACAGTTAGACGTCTAACTATTATTATAATAATTGTTAGACGTCTAAATAATTTTATAATGTATACAAAGGTGAAAGGAGAATTGTAATGGACTTTTGCAATATTGAAGGCCTTTATCAATCCTTCATAAAGGTTATTAAGGTACACCACCAGTACCTACATAACATACTTGAAAAACTTGATCTATACCCTGGTCAGCCGCCACTACTTTTTACACTATATAAAAATGATGGTCAGAGCCAAAGGGAGATTGCGGATAAACTCCACATAAAGCCTGCTACAATTACTGTAATGCTAAATAGAATGGAAAAGGCAGGGTTAGTTACAAGAAGGCAGGATGTAGAGGATCAGAGAATATCAAGGGTTTATTTGACTGAAAAGGGAAGAGAAAAGTGCGAGCAGTTAAAAAATATTATGGTTGACTTAAATGAGCATTGCTTTGGAAACTTCACAGAGGAGGAAAAGGAGGTTTTCAAAACCCTTTTAGAAAAGATGGCAGAAAACATAGAAAAGGTAAAGGAAAAGTGATTTTATAATTATGCATCGATAGGAAATCATTAAATTTATACTTAAAAACAATTTATTTGTTAGGAGATGATAGGCTGTGTTAAGACTTTATAAGTTTCTAAAACCATATGCTCTAATGATTGTTGGAGTGTTCTTCTTTGTAACACTACAATCCTTAGGGGATTTATATCTTCCAACCCTTATGTCAAACATAATAAACGAAGGAGTTATGCAGGGAGATACTAAGAGAATACTTCAAATTGGTGGAGTTATGCTTTTAGTAGCAGGTGTTGGAGTTATCTGCTCTGTTATTGCAAGCTTTTTATCAGCAAAGGTTGCAGCAAATTTAGGTACAATATTAAGAAGCAAAGTTTTCAAAAGAGTCGAAAGTTACTCACTTAATGAATTTGATAAGTTTGGAACTGCAACATTAATTACAAGAACAACAAATGACATTACACAAATACAAACAGTTACAATAATGATTATGCGTATGATGATAAGTGCACCTATTATGGCAATAGGCGGTTTAATTTTAGCTCTAAGAAAGGATAGACCGCTTACACTTGTTCTTGCTGTTGCAATACCTGTGCTTGCAATCGTTGTTGCAACAATTGCATCAAAGGTTATACCTTTATTTAAGCTTGTTCAAGTAAAGATTGATAAGATAAACCTTGTGCTTCGTGAAAAGTTAACAGGAATTAGGGTAATTAGGGCCTTCAATACAGTTGAACTTGAGAGAAGAAGATTTGACGAGGCAAATGTTGACCTTACAGAAACGTATATAAAAGTAAACAGAATAATGGCCTTTATGATGCCTTCTATTATGCTTGTTATGAACTTTACTTCACTTGCAATTCTATGGTTTGGAGGAATACGTATAAGCAAGGGAAGTATGGATTTAGGTGCCCTTGCAGCCTTTACTCAGTATGCAATGCAGATTATGTTTTCAATGCTAATGCTTGCAATGATGTTCATAATGGTACCTCGTGCACAGGCAGCAGCAACAAGAATAAACGAAGTTTTAGATACAATGCCAGAGATAAAGGATGCAGAAAAAACTGTAGATACATTTACAGGTAGGGGATATTTAGAATTTAGAGATGTAACCTTCAGCTATGAAGGTGCAGAAGAGCCTGCACTTAAAAATATTTCCTTTAAAGCAAACCCAGGGGAAGTTACAGCCATCATAGGAAGTACAGGTTCGGGTAAATCCACATTGGTAAATCTAATTCCAAGATTTTATGATGTGGATAGCGGAAGTATCTTAATTGATGGTGTTGATATAAGAGAGATGAGTCAAGAAACATTAAGAAATAAGATAGGATTTGTTCCACAAAAGGCCATCCTTTTCTCAGGAACAATTGCAGATAATATAAGATTTGGTAAAGAGGATGCAACAGATGAAGAAATAAGGCACGCAGCAGAGGTGGCACAGGCACTTGAGTTTATTGAAAATATGGATGGTGGATTTAATCACGAAATTTCACAGGGTGGTACGAATGTATCTGGAGGACAAAAGCAGCGTCTTTCAATTGCCCGTGCCCTTGTTAGAAAGCCTGAAATATACATCTTTGATGATAGCTTTTCAGCACTTGATTTTAAAACAGATGCAAAATTAAGGGCTGCACTTAAAAAGGAAACAAAGGATTCAACAGTAATTATCGTAGCACAAAGAGTCGCAACTATTATGGATGCAGACAGAATAATTGTTTTAGATGAAGGTAAAATAGTTGGAATTGGAACCCATAGAGAACTTTTAGAGCAGTGTGATGTATATAGAGAGATCGTTTCATCACAGCTATCGGAGGAGGAAATAGCATGAGCCAAAATAGAGGAATGAATAGACCGATGGGAAGAGGCGGCGGACCTGCTGGACTTGGTCGTCCTGTGGAAAAGCCGAAGGATTTTAAGGGGACCTTTAAAAGACTTTTAGGCTATCTAAAACCCCACAGACTAAATTTAATAATAGTGCTTATATTAGCCATTGCAAGTACAACTTTTACTATAGTTACTCCTAAAATATCAAGTAAGGCATTAAATAAACTACAGGATGCCTATATGGCTCGTAAAATGTTAAGTGAAATGGCAAAGGGGCAAGAGGAAGCAGTAAAGCAGTTAAATGAAAAGATGGGTGACGTTCAAGAGGAAGTTGTCGATAAAATTATAAATAATATGCAGGATGGACAAAAGAAGGCTGTAGAGCAGATAACTAATAATATGGCGGATGCACAAAAGAAGGCAGTAGATGAAATGTACAAGGGTGTAGCCATTCAACTACATCAGGGTGTTGTAAGTGGACAAAAGGCTGCAGTAGATAATATAACTTTGCAAATGGGTAAGGCTCAAAGGAATTTAGTTTTAAGTATGCAGCAGCAGAGTGGTATGCAGCAAATTCCACAGGGTGGACAGATGCCATCAATGGATCCTAAAATGCTTGAGGCTATGCAAAAACTTATAAAACTTCCAATGATTGATACAATAACCGATAGACAAAGGAAGATTGAAGTAACTCTTGAGTTTATTGATATTCTTCAAAGTATGCCACAGAATCAGCAAATAGATGCAAAAACTCTTTTATCAACAAAGGAGATACTAAGTCTTCCACTACTTGAAAATGTAAAAAATCCAAATGAAAAGATAAATATAATTAAAAAGTTTTTAAGTCTATCAAAGAATATGCCATCTCAAGGGCAAGGTATGTCAATGCAACTTGACGAAAATACTTTAAATAAAGCACTTGCAAAAATACCAGAGATTAAAAATTTCAATACAAATTCAAGCACTACAACAAATAAAATGGACAAAAAGACAATGGAGGCAGCCCAAAAACTTTTAAAGCTTCCATTGATAAGTGAAATAAAGGATCCTGTAGAAAAGAAAAAGACTTTAATTGATTTGCTTGACATATTTCAAAGTATGCCAAATACTTCAGGGGCAGGAACAGGTAATATAAAAGCTTCAGATTTTAATACACTCAAAGAGCTTCTCTCCTTACCTGATATAAGCAGCATACAGGATAAAGAAGAGAAGAAGAGGACAACTATTAAGCTTATAGATGTTTACAGTAAAATGCCAAATATGAATAGTGATGGCACAGCATCAAATGATATGATGGACAGCGAACAGTTAAAAAATGTAAAAGAGCTTCTTGAACTTCCAATGTTAAATTCAATAAAAGATGCCGATGAAAAGGCAAAGGTTTTAAATAGAATGCTTGATATATTTGGCAAAATGCCAGATATGAAGACAGATAATGCTGATTCTAAAAACAAATTTGATACAAAGAGCATAAAGGCTGTTCAGGAGTTTTTAGCCCTACCAAAATTAAGAACTCTCACAAATGCAGATGAGAAGGCTGATGTGGCTAAGAAGATTTTAGATTTAAGCAAAGAAATGCAAAATACAATGGAAAATGCACCAAAGGATGCAAAAGAGAACATTAAATTTACAGATGAGCAAATAAATGCAGTAATAACTGCAATAAGGGAAACAAATGGAGAGTACGACTTTAAATATATAGGAAGAATAGCTTTAATTCTTATTGCCCTTTATATAATAAGTGCTCTATTTAGCTTAACTATGGGACTTGTTATGTCAGGTGTTTCACAAAAGACAGTGCGTGATTTAAGAAGGGAAGTAGATGAAAAGCTTGCAAGACTTCCGCTTAAGTATTTTGACACTCATTTACACGGGGATATACTTAGCCGTATTACAAATGACGTTGATACAATCGCAACAACACTACAGCAGAGTTTAACTCAAATGATTACGTCTGTAATAACAATAATCGGCTATATTATAATGATGCTTACAATAAGCCCAACATTAACATTAATTGTTCTTGCCACAATGCCTCTTTATGTTATATCAACAATGCTTATTGCAAAGAAGTCACAAAAATACTTTGCAATGCAGCAAAAGGAACTTGGAGAGTTGAGTGGACACGTTGAGGAAATGTATACAGGTCACAAAATAGTAAAGGCCTTTGGACGTGAAAAGGATGCAATAGAACATTTTGAATCTATAAATAATAGACTAAGGGAAGCAGGTTGGAGAGCTCAATTTATATCAGGTATAATGTTCCCACTTATGAACTTTATAGGTAACTTAGGTTATGTTGGAATAAGTATAGTAGGTGGAATATGGATAACAAAGAGCCGTCTTGGAATTGGGGATATAATAGCCTTTATACAATATTCAAGATCCTTCACAATGCCAATAGTTCAAACAGCAAATATAGCAAATGTTATTCAGTCAACAATTGCCTGTGCAGAACGTGTATTCCAAATATTAGATGAAGAAGAGGAGATCCCAGATAGTAAGGATGCTGTTGTAATTGAAGAACCTAAGGGTGAAGTGAAGTTTGAAAATGTATCCTTTAGATATAAGGAGGATGTGCCTCTAATAGAGGATTTAAATTTAGAGGTAAAACCAGGGCATACTATTGCTATAGTTGGGCCAACAGGTGCAGGTAAAACTACATTGGTTAATCTGCTTATGAGATTCTATGAAATCAATTCTGGTAGAATAACTATAGATGGTGTTGATATAAGGGATATTAAACGTAGTGAGCTTAGAAAGATGTTTGGTATGGTTCTTCAAGACACTTGGTTGTTTAATGGAACAATAAAGGACAATATAGCCTATGGAAAAGAAGGGGCAACAATGGAGGATATAGTAAAGGCAGCAAAGGCAGCCCACGCAGACCACTTTATTAGAACTCTTCCACAGGGCTATGATACTGTAATAAACGAAGAGGCGACTAATATATCACAGGGACAAAAGCAGCTACTTACTATTGCTCGTGCAATACTTCACGATCCTAAGATATTGATTCTTGACGAGGCAACAAGTAGCGTTGATACAAGAACAGAGGTTTTAATACAAAAGGCTATGGCAAACCTTATGAAGGGAAGAACAAGCTTTGTAATAGCCCATAGATTATCTACAATACGTGATGCTGAGCTTATAATAGTTATGAATAAGGGAAGAATTATTGAAATGGGTAACCACAAAGAACTGCTTGCAAAGGGTGGATTCTACGCAGATCTATATAACAGTCAATTTGCAAATGAGAATGTAGATGAAGTAGTATAAAAGGCAGCTGCAATGCAGCTGCCTAATTTTCTTCTTGCCTTATTTTTTTATCTGTGTTAAAATTACAAAAATAACTTTTGATCAAAAGTTATATGTGATATGGCTGCCAGTCCATAATTAAATGTTCGTTATATAACGAAATATAAAATGAAATTGATGTTATAAACTTATTTTATTCCGAATAATTAAGTAAAAATTACAAAAAATATATTGACTATGGCGAAATATGGTGTTAATATAATAGTGTAAATTACATAAGTCACTCATATAATTCCGATAATATGGTTCGGAAGTCTCTACCGGGGGACCGTAAATTCCCCGACTATGAGTGAGTCGGGCATTGCTATGTTTATTTAGCATATATATCACCCTGACTTACTCATGGTAAGTCAGGGTGATAATTTTTTAAGGGAGGTTTTGATTATGGATATAACTCAAAGAAGAGAAGAAAACGTATCAATTCTTGAGAGACTATTTAAGCTTCAAGAAAACAACACTACAGTAAAAACAGAAATTATAGCAGGTATTACAACGTTCATCACAATAGCCTACATCATATTTGTAAATCCAAACATACTAAAGTTTGCAGGTATGAATAGTAAAAATGCATTAGGTGATGCAGCGGCAAGCCTTAATGCAATAAACGACCCAGTAGTTGCATCAGTTTTTGCAGCAACTTGTATATCAGCAGCAATAGGTACATTTATAATGGCACTTTATGCAAATGTTCCTTTTGCACAAGCACCAGGTATGGGGCTTAATGCCTTCTTTACCTTCAGTGTTTGTTTAACATTAGGTTATACTTGGCAACAAGCTCTTGCAGCAGTATTTATATCAGGACTTTTATTCATACTAATGACAGTAACTTCTTTAAGAGAGATGATAGTTGATGCAATTCCACAAAACTTAAAGCTTGCAATTTCAGGTGGTATAGGACTTTTCATAGCATTAATAGGACTTAAGAGTGGAAGTATAATAGTTGATAATCCAGCAACACTTGTTGGTTTTGGAAGTTTTACAGATAAGCACGCACTATTAACTTTAATAGGTATTACAATAACAGGAATATTAATGTCAAGAAATGTTAAAGGTTCAATACTTATAGGAATCATAGTTACAACAATAATTGGAATTCCTATGGGAATAACAAACATAGAAGGTATAAAGTTAATTTCTGCTCCTCCTTCAGTTGCACCAACTTTTATGAAGATGGATTTTAAGGGACTTTTAGGATTAGGCCAAGCAGGACTAGTTGGTGCTATAATGAGCGTTGTTATGGTTGTTATATCCTTCAGCTTAGTTGATATGTTTGATACAATTGGAACACTTGTTGGAACAGCTCAAAAGGCAAACCTACTTGATGAAAATGGAAAGATGAAGAATATGAACAAGGCACTTCTTGCAGATGCTATTGCAACAACTTGTGGTGCAATGCTTGGTACAAGTACAGTTACAACATATGTTGAATCAACTGCAGGAATTTCAGAAGGTGGAAAAACAGGTTTAACAGCCTTTACAACAGGGGTTATGTTCCTACTTGCAATGTTCTTTACTGGTCTTGTTGGAATAGTTCCAGCAGAGGCAACAGCTCCAGCACTTGTAATTGTTGGTGCCCTAATGATGGGTGCTATAACTAAGATAAATTTTGATGATTTTACAGAAGCACTTCCAGCATTCTTTACAATTGCAGTTATGCCATTTAGCTACAGCATAGCAAATGGTATAGCTGCAGGTATGATATTCTATCCAATAGTAAAAATAGTTACAGGCAAGTCTAAAGAAGTAAATCCTGCCGTTTATGTTTTAGCAGTTCTTTTCATCATAAGATTTGCACTTCTCCCTCATTAATTAATAAGTCCAGAGCAAAATGCTCTGGACTTCAATTTCAAATAAAAGGGGTGTTAATATGGAAAAATTAAATATGCTCTATGAAGGAAAGGCAAAAAAGGTCTATGAGACTAAAGATGATGATAAACTAATTGTCTACTATAAAGATGATGCAACGGCCTTCAATGGTCTTAAAAAGGATGTAATATTAGATAAAGGAATACTAAACAACAGCATTTCTTCCATCATATTTAAAAAACTTCAAGAAAACAATATAAAAACACACTTCATTGAAAAACTTTCAGATAGAGAACAGCTTGTCAAAAAGGTCAGTATAGTTCCCCTCGAGGTTATTGTTAGAAACTATGCAGCAGGAAGCATAGTAAAAAGACTTGGTTTAAAGGAAGGACAAAAGTTTAATGAGCCAATTCTTGAGATTTCATATAAAAACGATTCTCTACAGGACCCCCTAATAAATGATTACCACGCAATAGCACTTGGATTGGTAGAGAGGAATGAGCTTATCAATATATATAATACAGCCCTTAAAATAAACAGCCTATTAACAAAAATGTTTGAGGGAATAGGAATAATACTAATTGACTTTAAGCTTGAGTTTGGAAGGTATAAGGGAGAGGTTATATTGGCAGATGAAATATCTCCAGATACCTGTAGGCTTTGGGATAAGGAAACTTTATATAAATACGATAAGGACAGATTCAGACAGGATTTAGGAAATGTAATAGAAGGCTATAGAGAGATTTTAAATAGATTGGAGGAGTTAAGATGATTAAGGCATATATAGATGTTACCTTAAAAAAGAGCATACTTGACCCACAGGGTACAGCAGTTAAAAAGGGACTTGAAAAGCTCTCTCTTTATGCAGAGGATGTAAGAATAGGAAAGCACATAGAGGTACTTCTAAAGGAGGATAAAATAGAGGCGGCCCGTGAAAAGATAGATGAGATGTGTAGGAGGCTTCTTGTAAACTTTGAGGTTGAAACCTATTCTGTAAGGTTTGAGGTGATAGAATGAAGGCGGGGGTTATAGTTTTTCCAGGTTCTAACTGTGACATAGATGCCTATAAGGTTTTAGAAAGATTAAATGTTGAAGTTAAATATATATGGCACGATGAAAAGATAGATGATGAGGATTTAATTGTTCTTCCAGGTGGATTTTCCTATGGAGATTATTTAAGATGTGGTGCAATTGCAAGATTTGCAAGGGTACTTGAAAATATAAATGAACATATTGAAAAGGGAAAACTTGTTTTAGGAATATGCAACGGTTTTCAAATTCTAACAGAGCTTAAGGCACTTCCAGGAGCACTTCTTAGAAATAAAAATCTAAATTTCATATGTAGCGACTGTAACTTAATAGTAGAAAACACCGACACTCCCTTTACAAATCTTTTTAAAAAGGGTAATATTGTAAACTTTCCAATAGCCCACGGAGAGGGCAACTATTATATAGATGATGAAGGATTAAGGGAGCTTATAAAAAATAACCAAATAGTATTTAGATATCAAAACAATCCAAATGGTTCAGTAGAAGACATTGCAGGTATTGTAAATAAAAGAGGAAATGTACTTGGAATGATGCCTCATCCAGAGAGGGCACAGGACAAACTTCTTGGTGGTGAGGACGGATTAATGTTATTTAAATCGATAATTGCCTATTTAAAGGAGGCATAGTATGAAAAGGATTGGGATAGTAGGTGGAGGACAGCTTGGAAGGATGCTCTCCTTTGAGGCAAAGAGGATGGGGTTTGAGGTTGTAATAATTGATCCAACTCATAATTCACCCGCAGGACAGGTATCCGATTTTCAGATAGTTTCAAGATATGATGATTTAAGTAGGATAGATGATTTTATAAATGGATGTGATGTTGTAACCTATGAGTTTGAACATATATCAGTGGAGTTTTTAAGGGAGATAGAAAGAAGAGGCAGAGAGGTTATACCATCCTCAAATACCCTTGAGATAATTCAAGATAAGCTAAAGCAAAAGCTCTTTTTAAAGGAAAAGGGCTTTAATGTACCAAGGATTTATAAAAGGGATGAATTAGATAAAATAGACTCCTTTCCCTGTATGCTTAAGTTTTCAAGGGGAGGATATGATGGAAAGGGAAATATTTTGATAGAAAGCCCATCTCATCTTAAGGACATTGTTTCAAATCTTAAGTATGATTTTTTCATTGAAGAACTAATTCAATTTGAAAAGGAAATATCAATACTTGTTGCAAGGAACAAAAGAGGACAGATAAAGCACTTCTCTCCTGTTGAAAACATCCACAAAAACAGCATACTTCACCTTAGCATTTCACCTGCAAGGATAGATAAGGAAACTGAAGATAAGATATATGAGATTGCAGATAGGTTTATAGAGGCAATAGGAGATTATGGAATATTTTGTATAGAGATGTTCCTTGATAAAGAAGGAAATATATATATAAACGAAATAGCACCTCGTCCCCATAATTCTGGACACCATACAATTGAATCCTGTATAACAAGTCAATTTGAACAGCACATAAGAAGTATTTTAAACCTTCCACTTGGAAGTACAAGAGAGATTTCAAAGGCGGTTATGAGAAACATACTGGGAGATAAAGATATAGAGGGTAGATATTATTTAAAGGGTTTTGAGGAACTTTTAAAAACAGAAGGACTCTTTTTACACCTATATGGAAAAAGGGAAGTAAAAAGGGGAAGAAAGATGGGTCATATAACCTATCTTTGTAATGATTTAGAAGAAGGAATAGAGAGACTCTCTAATATGGAGTTTGAATTTATAGGAGGATGTTAATATGGCATCTGTTGCAATTATAATGGGAAGTATTTCAGATTATGAGACTATGAAGGGAGCAGAAAAGGTTTTAAAAGAATTTGATGTTGATTATGAGATAGATGTTGTTTCAGCCCACAGAACTCCAGATAAAATGTATGAGTTTGCAAAGGGTGCAAGAGATAGAGGGATAAAGGTTATAATTGCAGGGGCGGGGGGAGCGGCACATCTTCCAGGGATGGTTGCATCCTTAACTACGCTCCCTGTAATAGGTGTTCCAGTTTCTTCAAGACTTCAGGGTATTGATTCACTTCTTTCAATAGTTCAGATGCCAAAGGGAGTACCTGTTGCAACTGTTGCAGTAGGTGGGGCAGAAAATGCGGCCCTACTTGCTCTTAGGATGCTATCAATAAATGATGAAAAAATAGCAGAAAAGCTTTCAGAATATAAACAAAGATTAGAGATGGAAGTTAGTGCAATGAACCTAAAGCTTAAGGAGGTTTGTGAAAATGAATAGATATGAAAAGGTTGGCTTAACAAAGGAGGAATATAAAAGAATAGTTGAAGGTTTAAACAGAGAACCAAATGATTTAGAGCTCTCTATGTTTGGAGTTTTATGGTCAGAGCATTGTAGTTACAAAAACTCAAGGGCTCTACTTAAATTGTTTAATACAAAGGGAGAGAGGGTTCTTCAGGGACCGGGTGAAAATGCTGGTGCTGTAGATATAGGGGATGATTTGGCAGTTGTGTTTAAAATAGAGAGCCACAACCATCCATCAGCATTAGAACCATATCAGGGTGCTGCAACAGGGGTTGGAGGAATATTAAGAGACATATTTACAATGGGTGCAAGACCTATTGCAAACTTAAACTCAATTAGATTTGGACACCTAAATGATGAAAGAAATAAAAGGCTTCTAAAGGGTGTGGTTAACGGAATAGGTAATTATGGTAACTCTGTTGGAATTCCAACAGTTGCAGGAGAGACTGTGTTTGACGACTGCTACAGTGATAACCCACTTGTTAATGCAATGAGTGTTGGAATAATAAGGAAGGATAAGCTAAAGAGGGCAATAGCCCAAGGGGTTGGGAATAGTGTAATACTGGTTGGACACACAACAGGACGTGATGGAATAGGTGGAGCAAGCTTTGCCTCCTGTAATTTAACAGAGGAGTCAGAGGCTATGCGTTCTGCTGTTCAGGTTGGAGACCCTTTTATGGAAAAGCTTCTACTTGAGGCTTGTCTTGAACTTATGGATAAGGAATATGTAGTCGCAGTACAAGACTTAGGTGCAGCAGGATTAACCTCCTCAAGCTGTGAGATGGCCCTAAGGGGTGGATGCGGAATTAAAATAGATGTTTCAAAGGTTGTTACAAGGGAGGAAAATATGCTTCCTGAGGAGATAATGATTTCAGAATCACAGGAAAGAATGCTTTTTGTTGTAAAAAAGGGGTATGAAGAGGAGATATTAAAGGTATTTAAAAAGTGGAATTTAAACGCAGCAGTTATAGGAGAAATAACAGAGGATAAAAATTTAACTGTGACAGAAGGTGATGTGGTAGTAGGTTGTGTACCGGTTGAACTTTTAGGAGATGGTGCGAAGGCAACCTTAAGACCCTATAGAAGACCTAAATATTTAGATGAACTACATTTGGATATAGATAGCCTTAAAAGAGTAGAGGATTTAAATGATGCATTAATTAAAGTTTTAAAGTCTGAAAACATAGCTTCAAAGGAATGGGTTTACAGGCAGTATGATTATATGGTTAGGACCAACACAATAGTAAGACCGGGAGGAGATGCTGCTGTTGTTGCAGTTGAAGGAACAGATAAGGCACTTTCCTTAACAGTTGACTGCAATTCAAGGTATTGTTATTTGGACCCCTATGAAGGTGCAAAGATTGCAGTGTGTGAGGCGGCAAGAAATATAGCAGCAACAGGAGCAACACCAATTGCAATAACAGACTGTCTAAACTTTGCAAATCCTGAGGATGAGGAGGTCTATTACACATTTAGGCAGGCAATTTTAGGTATAACTGAGGCAAGTAGGGTATTAAACACTCCAGTTGTAAGTGGTAATGTAAGCTTTTACAATGAATCAAATAAAACAAGAATATATCCAACTCCAACAATAGGGATGGTTGGTCTTTTGGAGGACAAAAATAAAGCTTGTACAATAGATTTTAAGGAATTAGGTGATGCGGTTATCTTAGTTGGAGAAACCTTAAATGAAATAGGCGGAAGTGAATATTTAAAGGTTATTTATGGCAAGGTCTTAGGTAGTGCACCAAGGTGCTATCCTGAAAATGAAAAGAATACCATAGAGTGCTTAACAAAGCTAATAAAAGAAGGTTTGATACAAAGTGCCCACGATGTATCAGAGGGTGGAATGATTGTAGCACTTTGTGAATGTGCCTTTAAGAATGAAATAGGGGTAGAGGTAAATGTAAAGACAAGTTTAAGGGAGGATATATTCCTATTCTCTGAAAGCCAAGGAAGGTTTATTCTATCGGCTAAAAAGGAATATGTAGATGAAATAATAACTGAATTTAAAAGATATGGAGTTTTGGCTGAGGTAATTGGAGAAACAAAGGGCAGTAAGATTGAAGTTAATATAAACGGAACAAGGGTTATAGATAAAAGTATCTGCGACTTAAAGAGGGTTTGGGAGGAGGAGCTCCAATGCATTATGGATTAGATAAGTTTAAAGAAGAGTGTGGAGTATTTGGTGTTTTTTCAAGGGAAAAAAAGAAGGTTGGGGAGATAGTCTACTATGGACTTTATGCACTGCAGCATAGGGGGCAGGAAAGTGCAGGAATTGCCTATTCAGATGGTGAGGCAGTAAATCTAAAAAAGGGTATGGGGCTTGTTGGAGATGCTTTAAAAAGGGAAGATTTAGATAAAATGATAGGCTATTCTGCAATAGGTCACGTTAGATACTCAACAACCGGCGATTCAAACCTTCAAAATGCACAGCCCCTTTTGAGTAAATATAAACTTGGAAGTATTTCCATTGCCCATAATGGAAATTTAGTTAATGCAGATATTATAAGGGAGCTTTTAGAGGAGGCAGGTTGTATATTTCAGACATCCATTGATTCTGAGGTAGTATTAAACCTGATTGCAAGGGGTTATAAAAAGGGAATAGAGAGGGCCTGCTTTGATGCAATCCAAGCAGTTAAGGGTTCCTATGCCATTCTTCTTCTAACAGAGGATAGATTAATTGCAGTAAGAGATCCAAATGGTATAAGGCCTCTTTGCATAGGAAGGCTTGGAGATGATTATATTTTATCATCTGAGAGCTGTGCAATAGATGCTGTAGGTGGAGAGTTTTATAGAGATGTAGAACCGGGTGAAATAGTTGTGATAGATAAGGAGGGACTTAGAAGCTATAAGATGATAGAGAGAACCTCCCTTAAAACCTGCTCCTTTGAATATATATATTTTGCAAGGCCAGATAGTACAATAGATGGAATAAACGTTTATATTTCAAGGGTTAAAGCAGGAGAAAACCTTTTTAAAGAAAAGCCCTGTGATGCAGATATTGTGGTTGGTGTACCAGATTCAGGTACCCATTCTGCTGTAGGGTATGCAAAGGCTTCATCAATTCCATATGGAATGGGTTTTGTTAAGAACAAGTATGTAGGTAGAACCTTTATTGCACCAACACAAGAGCTTAGGGAAGCTGCTGTTTCAATGAAATTAAATCCACTAAAAGTAAATATAGAAGGAAAAAGAATAGTATTGGTGGACGATTCTATAGTACGCGGAACGACTATGAAGAGGCTAATTGAACTTTTAAGGAAAAATGGTGCAAAGGAGGTACACGTAAGAATTGCATCTCCTATTGTAAAATATCCCTGCTATTTTGGTATTGATACTCCAAGAAGAAGTCAGCTTATAGGTTCAAACTTAAATGAGGAGGAAATAGGAAGAGAACTTGGTGCAGATAGCATAGGTTTTTTAAGTATAGAGGGACTTTTAGATGCCCTCGATGCAAAAAGCTTTTGTTTAGGTTGTTTTAATGGAATATATCCTGTTTCAGCCCCCTTTGAGGCAGATAAATTTATGTTTGAAAGGAAAGAGTGATATGAGATATTGTGATGCTGGTGTAAACATAGATGAAGGTAACAGACTTGTTTCAATGCTAAAGGGAATGGTTAAGGAAACTTACAAAGAGGGTGTACTTGAGGGTGTTGGAGGTTTTGGTGCCCTATTTGAGATTAAAAATTATAAAAATCCTGTATTGGTATCAGGTTGTGATGGCGTTGGGACAAAGCTTAAGATTGCCATAGATATGAAAAAGCTTGATACAATTGGAATAGATTGTGTTGCGATGTGTGTAAATGACGTTTTATGCCACGGTGCAAAACCTTTGTTTTTCCTTGATTATTTTGCCTGTGGTAAGCTAAGTGCAGAGGATGCCTTTAATGTCATAAAGGGAATAAAGGATGGGTGTATTTTGGCAGGATGTAGTTTAATCGGAGGAGAGACTGCAGAAATGCCAGGTTTTTATGAGGATGGAGAGTTTGATATTGCTGGATTTTGTGTCGGAATTGTTGAGAAGGATAAAATAGTTGATGGAAGCAAAATAAAAGAGGGAGACTTGCTTGTTGGAATAGAGTCTTCAGGATGTCACAGCAACGGATATTCATTAATAAGAAAAATCATTACAGACCTTGAGGAACCATTTAAAGATAAGAGGATAGGAGATGTTCTTTTAACTCCAACTAATATTTATGTAAAGGATGTTCTTCCTCTTTTAGATAAATTCGACGTTAAAGGAATGGCCCACATAACAGGTGGAGGATTTTTAGAAAACATCCCAAGGATGTTTAAGGGAGATTTTAATGCAGTAGTATATAAAGATAGCTATGAAATACCTGATATATTTAAACTTTTACAGCAAAGAGGAGTAGAGGAGACAGAAATGTATAGAACCTTCAATATGGGAATAGGTTTGGTTATTTGTGTGGATAAAAATGAAGCAGAAGAAGTAGTAAGAACAATAGAAGAAGGTGGCAAAAGTGCGTATATAATTGGAGAAGTGGTAAAGGGCGGTGGAAGGGTATGTTTAATATAGCCGTCCTTATATCAGGAAGTGGCACTAACCTTGAGTCAATATTAAATGCAGTGGAAAAAGATGAGATAAAATCAAAGGTTGTTTTAGTAATAGCAGATAGAGAGTGCTATGGAATAGAGAGGGCAAAAAAAAGAGGAATAGAGACATACATTTTAGATAGAAAAGCCTATAGGGATGAGCTTTCGGATAGGATTTATGAATTAGTTAAATATAAAGCTGATTTTATTGTTTTGGCAGGATTTTTATCAATACTAAAGGGAGATATATTAAAGGAATATAAGAATAGAATAATAAACCTTCATCCATCTCTACTTCCAAAGTTTGGAGGTGTTGGGATGTATGGGGATAATGTGCATAGGGCTGTTTTAGAAAATAGGGAGAAGATAACAGGCTGTACGGTTCATTTTGTTGATGAGGGAGTAGATACAGGAAGAATAATACTTCAAAGGACTGTTTCTGTGGATTATGAGGATAAAATTGAAGATATAAAGAGGAAGGTTCAAAGGGAAGAACATATAGCTATAGTTGAGGCTATAAAAAAATTGGAGGTGGCTTATGAGGGCATTAATCAGTGTATATAATAAGGAAGGAATTTATGAGTTTGCTAAATTTTTATCAGATAGTGGTGTTGAGATAATTTCAACAGGAGGAACCTTTAAATATCTAAAGGAAAGGGGAATAGATGTAGTTGAGGTAAGCTCTATAACAGGTTTTGATGAAATATTAGATGGAAGGGTAAAGACACTACATCCAGTAGTTCACGCAGGACTTTTAGCAGTAAGGGATAATGAAAACCACGTTGAACAGTTAAGTAAAAGAGGAATAGAGTATATTGACTTTGTTGTTGTAAACCTGTATCCCTTCTTTGAAAAGGTAGAGGATGATTTAAAGGATGATGAAAAGATAGAGTTTATAGATATAGGTGGTCCTTCGATGTTAAGGTCTGCTGCTAAAAACCATAAATACGTTGTTCCTATATGTGACCCTAAGGATTACGATATGGTTATGGATGAGATTTTAAATTATGGAGATGTAAGATTAGAAAAGAGAAGATATCTTGCAGGAAAGGTATTTAATTTAACATCTGCCTATGATGCAGCCATATCCAATTTTCTTCTTGAGGATGATTTTCCAGAATACCTAACTTTATCCTATAAAAAAATTATGGATTTAAGATATGGAGAAAATCCACACCAAAGGGCAGCATACTATACAAAGACAGTAGGAAGTGGTGCAGTAAAGGATTTTGAAAAGCTAAATGGAAAGGAACTTTCATATAACAACCTAAAGGATATGGATATAGCTTGGAAGGTTGTTTGTGAGTTTGATGAACCCTGCTGCTGTGCAGTAAAGCATAATAGTCCCTGTGGAGTTGCAGTAGGAGAAGACGTATTTGATGCATATATTAGAGCCTATGAGTGTGATAAGATATCCATATTTGGAGGAATTGTTGCATTTAATAGAAGGGTTGACAAAAGAACAGCTGAAAAGCTTATAGATATATTTTTAGAAATAGTAATAGCACCAGATTATGATGAGGATGCACTTATAGTTTTAAAGGAGAAGAAAAATCTAAGAGTTATAAAGGCACTATCGACACCAAAGGATAAATTAGAGTATATAAGCGTAGATGGTGGAATTTTAGTACAGGATGTAGATAGAAGGTTAGTTAGCGAATTTAGATATGTTACAGAGCAAAAGCCAACTGATAAAGAGATGGAGGATATGCTCTTTGGAATGAAGGTTGTAAAGTATGTAAAATCTAATGCTATAGTAGTTGTTAAGAATAAGATGGCTATTGGGATTGCAGGCGGTCAGGTAAATAGAATATGGGCAGCTTGTCAGGCATTAGAGAGGGGTAAAGGGGCTACTTGCCTTGTGTCGGATGCTTTCTTCCCCTTTGAGGATGTTGTGGAAAAGGCAAATGAATATGGTATAAGGGCTATTATGCAGCCTGGCGGTTCAATAAGAGACAAGGAATCCATAGATGCCTGCAATAGATATGGCATTGCAATGGTCTTTACTGGAGTTAGACATTTTAAACATTGAGGTGATTTTATGAAGATTTTAGTTTTAGGTTCAGGTGGAAGGGAACACGCACTGTCTAAAAAGTTAGCAGAGAGTTCATTGTGTTCTAAAGTATATGTATGCCCAGGAAATGTAGGAACAATGTTGGAGAAAAAGTGCCAAAATGTTGATTTAGAAGACATAGATGATATAATACACTTTGCAAAGAGTGAAGGAATAGATTTGGTAGTTGTAGGGCCAGAGAAATATCTTATGCTTGGGGCTGTAGATAAATTTAGGGAAAATGGGATTAAAATATTTGGACCAAGTAAAAAAGCTGCCCTTCTTGAGGGAAGTAAGGCCTATGCAAAGGAATTTATGAAAAGGTATGGAGTAAAAACGGCCTCCTATGAGGTTTTTGAGGAATTTGAAAAGGCCAAAGAGTATTTAAATAAGGTTAAATATCCTGTTGTAATAAAGGCAGATGGCCTGGCACAGGGTAAAGGAGTTGCAATCTGTAGTAGTAGGGATGAGGCAGAGGATACTTTATTTAGCTTTATGGTGGAGGATTTATTTAAAGGTTCTGGCAAAAGAGTTGTGATAGAGGAATATCTTGAGGGAGTTGAAGCTTCTATTATATGCATAACCGATGGTAAAAGTATAAAGCCCTTTGTTTCAGCAAAGGATCACAAAAGGCTTATGGATAATGATAGGGGACCAAACACAGGAGGAATGGGGGTTGTTGCACCTAATAGGTATGTAACAGATGATGTCTTTGAAAAGTTTAAAGAGGATATAATGGAAAGAACGCTTTTAGGAATAAGAGAGGAAAACTTAGATTATAAAGGCTTTATTTATTTTGGAATAATGATAACAAAGGAAGGTCCATATCTTCTTGAGTATAATGTAAGATTTGGCGATCCTGAGGCTCAGGCAATTTTGTCTCTTTTAAAGAGTGATTTAGTAGAGGCTATTTTAAAGACATTAGATGGAAGATTAGATGAATGTGATTTTAAATGGATAGATGGAGCCTCCTGTAATGTTGTTTTAGCAAGTAGAGGATACCCTATATCACCAATATGTGGCGATGAAATATTTGGAATTCAATCTATAAAAGATGTAGATGTATATATTTCAGGTGTTAAATTAGAGAATGGAAGATTTTATACAAATGGTGGACGTGTTTTATCTTTAACAGCAGTTGGAGAGACCTTAGAGTTAGCAAGGGAGAAGGTTTATAAGGAGATAGAGAAGATAAAGTTTGAGGGGATGCAATATAGGAGGGATATATAGGTAAAAGGTGCTACGCACCTTTTACAGGCTGGTGAAAAATTTATATATTAATTAGCCCCATAAAGGATTTCTTGGCATTCGTTCGTTTCGCTAATCAATTCTAAGCTTTTCTTTGTTTGAAAAAGTGCTACCCTCGCGATGCCATCGTCCTGATGGCCGCTCGGCTCGGCACGTCCTGTGCCGAATTACGGACTTTTTCAAAGTCGAAAAGCTAAGAATTGCTAAAGCTCACGAAAGAGCCTATTGAAATCCATTTATGGGGCTTTTTCAGATTTTAGCTTACAATTAGATTTGTCAACAATCTGATAGGTAATATTTACATTTTACTTACTACTTACATATATTGTATAACTCCAAGGAGAAAATTTAACTAAATGGTTCTTCTTTAATTTTACTTTATCATTAGTATTAAAATCAGTATATTTTCCTGCATATTCATTTAGTGGAACCTCTAAATCGAAGCTCTTATCTGAAAGGTTTGCAAAAACTAAAACCCTATTGCCCTCATTTTCACGCACAAAGGCAAGAACGTTATCATTTTTAACATCAATGAATTTTATACTTCCTCCGTGTTCTCCATTCCAAAGAGCTTTGTTTTCCTTCTTTAGTCTAATTAAATTCTTATAGAAATCTTGCTTAGGATAGTTTTTCCAGTCTATTTCATCCTTTTCAAAAAAATTAAGTCTCTTATTTGAGGCAGCCTCTTGTCCAGAGTATATAAGAGGAATTCCAGGAAGTGTGAAGGTTAGCATTGCCATAACATCAACAGCATCCTTCATTCTTTCAAATTCAGTTCCATTCCAGGAGTTTTCATCATGGTTTGTGATGAAGTTCATTGGGTAGCTACCGTTTGGATAGATTTTATCAAAGTTTTCAGCAAAACGTCTTATTCCAAAGGCATCAGCTCTTCCGTTTGCTATACTCTCCATAAGGTGCATAAGCCTCCAGTTGTAGTTGCTGTTGAAGGCTTTATTTAAATATTCTCTATTACCTTCATCCTCAGCAAGCATATAAACAGGCTTTATTTTTTCAAGCTCCTCCCTTGCTTTTTCCCAAAAATCAACAGGAACTCTTCCTGCAACATCGCATCTATATCCATCAACTCCAACCTCTTTTACCCAAAATACCATTGCATCAATCATTGCTTTTCTCATCTCTTCATTTTTGTAGTTTAATTGTGCAACATCTGTCCAGTCGGTTCCTGGAGGATTTACTATATTTCCCTCACTGTCTGTTAGGTACCAGTCCTTGTTCTTAATCCAAAGGTGATCCCAACCTGTATGGTTTGCTACCCAGTCTAATATAACCTTAAATCCCATTTTATGACATTCGTCAACAAGTTCTTTAAATTCTTCAAGTGTACCAAATTCTGGGTTTACTGCCTTGTAATCCTTTATTGAGTAGTAGGAGCCTAAGGTTCCCTTTCTGTTTTTTTCTGAAATAGGGTATATTGGCATAAACCAAAGAACATCAACGCCCATTTCCTTAAGCCTTGGCAGATGCTCTCTAAAGGCTTTGAATGTACCCTCCTTAGTGTACTGTCTTACGTTTACTTCATAGATAACAGAGTTTTTTATCCACTCTGGTTCTCTAATAAGTGTCTTTTTTGTTTCTGTTTTTGTAGCTTTAAAGCCACACCCAGCAAGGTTAATAATAGTTAAAATGATAATTAAAAACAATGCAATACGCTTTTTCATTTTGTTCCCCCTTTTACATAATTTTCTTAAAATAGTTTATCACAGATAAACAGGTAGTACAATAATTTATTAATTTAATTTACAAATATGATAAATTTTATAATAAATTTTTACCTTATTTTGCTTGATTTAAGAAAGATATTATAATATAATTTACTAAAATTGTAAAAAGGGGGATTGTGATGAAGATATTTAAGAATAATGAGGGAAAAATAAGATCAGGTTGGAGGATTGCATTTGTCCTATTATTAAGTTTTGTCTTCCAAGTTGCGTTTGGGGCTTTTGTTGGAATGATTGGAGCTGTATTATTTGGTTTTAAATCTGTGCTTGAAGGAAATTCTTTAACATCAGAGGAAGTAGTAGGATCGATTTTAGGAGAAAACACTATATCTTGGTTCGTTATTAAAATATTATCAATGACTGCTGTAATACTATCTGTATTTATTATACTTAGTGCAATAGATAAAAAGAGATTTAGGGATATAGGTTTAAAGTTTAATAAAAACAGTTTGAAACATTTATTTATAGGGTTACTAATGGGTGCGGTTTCAATGACCTTCATTTTTGCTGTAATAAGCTTGACAGGCAATGTAACAGTAGAAGATGGATTTAATTTTTCGATATATAATATAACTGGACTTATTATATTTATTTTAGTTGCTTTAAATGAAGAATTGTTTAGTAGAGGATATTGCTTATATGCCTTAAAGGAACAAAACTCAGAAAAGATGGCTATAATTGTATCATCAATAATATTTGCACTACTTCACGTATTTAATCCAAATTTAAATTGGTTTGGTATATTTAATATTTTTCTTGTGGGAGTTCTTTTTGCATATATGACGCTAAAGACTGATAATCTAATGATGGCAATTGGTTATCATTTAACTTGGAACTACTTTCAAGGAAATGTATTTGGGCTTTCAGTAAGTGGTCAAGAGGCGAAGGGAATAATAACTGTTTCAAATTTAAAGGATAATATAATTACAGGTGGAGCTTTTGGACCAGAGGCAGGAATACTTACAACGTTTGTTATTATAGTGGGATTTTTATTTGTATATAGATTTGTAAAGGAGTCATCATTTTCATAATATGAACTTGGATTTTGTGAACTGCCACCACTTCTATAAGTGGGGGTAGTTCACAATTACTTTTAGGTTTTTACAAACCTTTGTATGGAGATATAAAAATTGGGGGGAAAAGTATATATGAAATAGGTGTAAATTCATTGAGAGAAAAAATAAGTTTTGTTCCTCAAGATATAGAACTACTTAATACTTCTATTAAAGAAAACATTAAATGTGGTAAAATGAATGCTTCAGATGAAGAAATTATTGATATATGTAAGAAATTAAAATTACATGAAAAGATTATGTCATTGCCGCAAGGATATGACACTATAATAACAGAAAGAGTTAATTTATCAGGTGGAGAAAAGCAACGTATTGCTATTGCAAGAGCATTAATAAAACATCCACAAATTTTCATATTAGATGAACCAACTTCTGCATTAGATTTAGAGAATGAAACTATAATAAGAGAAATAATCGAAAATTTATCAAGAGAATGTACGGTTATAGTTGTTGCTCATAGAATAACAACTATTGTCAATGCTGATAAAATATTTGTATTTGATAATGGAAGAGTAGTAGAAGAAAGAACCCATAAAACTTTGATTAACAATAAAGAAACCTATTATAATTTATTACTAAATAGTAAAGAACTTAATCAAGTTAATATTAAATAATCAGTGAGGTGCTTGTAGGTGAATGCAATTATTAAACTAAGTTTACGTAATATTGCACAGAAAAAAATAAAGTTTTTTATACTATTTCTAACCTTTATGCTATCAACTTTAACTTTAATAACTACAGTATGTTTAAAGGATTCTGCAATAGAGTCAAGAGAACAACAGCTTAGAAATAATACATTAAATAGTCAGATAGTTATTAGGACAAAAAGTGATAAAGATATATATTTCAACCCAGATTATATTTTAAGTAAACTGCAAAATATAAAGGATATAAAATATGCAGTAGAACGATGTGGTGGAATTGCAATAAATAAATCTTTAAAAAATGAATTAATTAATGTAATTGGAGTTAATTTTGATAAACAATCCAAGGTATATTCCTTTAATCTTGTCAAACAAAGCAGATTAACTGATATTCAAAATCCAATAATAATAAGTGAATCATATTCTGCAAAAAATAATTTAAAAGTTGGAGATACTGTAGTATTGGCATATAAAGATAAAGAATTAAATTTCAAAGTTGCAGGAATAGCTGAAAATAAGGGGATTTTTGAGAATAGTAATATTGTAGTTTTAAAAATAGAGGATGCCCAAGAGCTGTTTAGCAAAAAAGGGTTAGTATATACTATTGGCATTACATTAGACAAGCTTGATAATATTTCAAATGTAGTTAATCAATTAAAAAAAATAATTGATGAAAAATATGAGGTGGAACAAAGATATGATATTGAAAGCTATAGAGCATATGTAGGAACAATTGATATTGCTTTAAGAATATTTAGCTCATTTGCTATTTTTATAACTTTATTTTTAACCTATTCTACATTTAAAACATTATTATATGAACGAATATCGCAAATAGGTACTTTACGAAGTGTTGGTGCTACTAAATTACAAATTTTTCTTTCAGTATATTTAGAAAATTTTATTATTGTTTTATTCTCATCTTTTATAGGTACTATTTTAAGTTATCCATTCATAAGTTTTGTACTAAAATTAATTGCAGGAGATGATATTAAAATTAATATTAGTTTTATAAAAATTTTAATAGTATTCATGGTAATGGTTTTTGTAGGTTTATTTAGTGTAATCCTTTCTATCCTTGATATGATGAATTTTTCTATAGTAGACATAATAAAAGGGAATATTACCAAACCAAGAACTGAAAAGTTTAATACTAAGTTTTTGATAGGATTTATCATGCTATTAGTATCTATTGTTTTATATGTCGTAAGTATTTATTATTTAATAAACGTATATGTTCTAATATTAGGAATTGTATTTTTTTCATTGTCATTTATATTATTAATAGAGTTTTTACATAATATAATAAATAATACATTATTTAACTTAATTAATTTATTTGGTACAAAAGGTAGATTGTTGTATAAAGAATTCAAACGAGATTTTATTAAAACTGCTGAATCAATAACATTGATTAGTATAGTAGTTGGGATAGCATATTTAAGTTTCACTATATCGTATCTTATTAGAAATAGTGTAAATAATGTATATAATGGAATTAGTTTTGTTATTACTACTGATAATTCGATACAAATGTTGGAAAATAAGCTCAGTAGTATAGAAGGTATAGAAGAAGTAATTTCACAATATAGAATAAACAAAAATATAAAAGATATGGAAGTAGAAATTTCTGGAATTGATGCAGATGAATATGAAAGAATCTCGTTTGAAACTTTTAAAATAGGTTCGAAATATGATACCTTCAGGCAGTTAACTCAAGGAAGAAATATAATAATTACAACTACATTTGCTCAGAATACAAATACAAAAGTTGGAGATTTTATAAAAATAAAAACAGATGAAAAAGATGTTGATTATAAGGTTATTGGTGTTGTTAGTAGTTTTGAAAATATGGGGAAGGTTTTGTTTGTTTCTAAAAATTATTTTATAAAAGATTTCAATCACCCTAATTATAGTTTGTTTTTAGTAAAAACTAAACCAGACTATAACATAGCTGATGTTGAAGTTAGAATAAATAAATTGCTTGAAGGTAATAATGGATTTTATAATGTTAGTTCACTAAAGAAAATGCAAGAAGAAAATTCTAAGGACAATAATAAGTTGTTTTTTATAGTTAATATATTATTTTTTATAACAATATTAATAAGTATAATAAGCTTAAATAATAACTTTATAATTAATATATTAACTCAAATTAGAGTTTTTGCAGTAAAAAGAACAATTGGTATGTCACTAAAACAGCTTATTTTTAATATATTTGGCAAGGGAATGTTAATAGGATTAGAAGGTGGAGTATTTGGAATTTTGTTTGGATTTAGTTTAAATTTATATATGATAAGAATTTTATCATATTATATAGGTGAACTGTCTTTTGGATATAAATTTTCTATATTTTTAATGCTACTATTAGTATCTACAAGCATAGGTTTTTTAGGATCTATTTATCCAAGCTGTAAAATTAGAAAAACAGATCTAATTCAAGCAATAAAATCAATAGAGTGATAAAGTTTAGAATATGTGGAGGGGATAAAGTGGTTGTTTTAAAAGCCCAAAATCTATTTAAAGATTATAGTACAAAGGAAAATACCACGAGGGTTTTAAAAGGCATAAATTTAGAGGTTAACGATGGTGAATTTATTTCTATAATGGGGCAATCTGGTTCGGGCAAAAGTACATTACTTTATGTTTTAAGTGGGCTTGATAAGCCAACATCAGGAAAGGTTATTTTTAATGGCGAAGATTTAGCAACTTTAAATGATGAAAAATTGAGTAAAATAAGAAGAACTAAATTTGGTTTTATATTTCAATTCTATAATTTAGTACCGCTTTTAAATGTTGAAGAAAATATAATGTTACCATTAGAGCTTGAGGGGCTCAATAAGAAAAATTATAAAGATAAAGTTGAAAATATTTTAAAGGTTGTAGGATTATTTGATAAAAGAAAAAAGTATCCTTATCAACTATCAGGGGGAGAACAACAAAGAGTTGCAATTGCACGAGCGTTAATTATTGATCCTCAGATTATATTTGCTGATGAGCCAACTGGCAATTTAGATTCTAAAACAGGAGAAGAAATATTAAAATTACTACTGAATTTAAGCAAGGAACATAAGAAAACTATTTTAATGGTGACTCACGACAATTATGCAGCATCCTTTAGTGATAGAATAATTAAGATAAAAGATGGATTAATAGAATAATTTCAAATTATATAAAAAAATAGAATAGTATTTTTATATGCCCTGTAAATGGATTAAAAGCATAACTTATAAGAATTAGCAATTTTAGATTAGTAGATGAAAAAGCCAGTTATTATTGAATATTATAAAAATTTGAAATGACTACATTGGGTTTTATAACTGTGACTTTTTCAATATAAAAATCTAAAGTTGCCTATCTTGAAATGACAAATAAATCCATTATGGGGCTAATTTAATTTATTATGAGTGAATTATATTTTAAAATAGAAAAAATGTACTACTAAAATATTGGGGTATATGTTAAAATAATTCTGTAAACTTAGGGGGTAACAAAATATAATGGCAAGGAGTGATATTGTGCAAAAGAAGTATGTTAAGGCAATCAATGCAGAATCTTTTATTTTTCTTGGAATTTTAGCAATATGTTTTACTTTTTTATCAAGGGTTATGGGGCTTGCCAATATGTTTAGCACTATGATGAAGACAGCCCACGACCTATTATTAAACACGGTATTTTTTATTATGGCAATAGCAGTTCTTGCTGGAGCCTTTGGTGCACTTTTAACTGAGTTTGGAGTTGTTGCACTTATTAACAAGATATTATCTCCACTTATGAAGCCTCTTTACGATATGCCGGGGGCTGCAAGTATTGGGGTAATAACAACATATCTTTCAGATAACCCAGCTATCATAACTTTAGCAAAGGATAAGGGATTTACAAGATACTTTAAGAAGTATCAAATACCTGCATTAACTAATTTAGGTACAGCCTTTGGAATGGGACTTATAGTTACTACATTTATGATAGCCCAAGCTCCAAAGGGTGAGAGCTTTTTTCTACCAGCACTTATTGGAAATATTGGTGCTATTGTAGGTAGTATAGTAAGTGTAAGAATAATGATGCATTTTACAAAAAAAGAATATGGAACTGAAATGATGGCATATGAAGGCGAAGAGGGAGTAGATTTAACTCAATATAGAGAAATAAGAAGTGGAAGCTTATTTCAAAGAGGCCTTGAAGCAATATTAGACGGAGGAAAAACAGGTGTTGAGATGGGATTATCCATCATACCTGGGGTTATTGTAATATGTACACTTGTTATGATGCTAACTAATGCACCAAAGGGTGGGGTATATACTGGTGCAGCCTACGAAGGTGTACCAGTTCTACCTTGGCTTGGAAGTAAAATTAACTTCATACTAAAGCCACTTTTAGGGTTTAAATCACCTGAGGCTATAGCCTTTCCAATAACTGCACTTGGTGCTGTTGGTGCTGCAATTGGTCTTGTTCCAAAGTTTTTACAACAAGGACTTATTGGGGCAAATGAAATAGCAGTATTTACAGCAATGGGAATGTGCTGGAGTGGATATTTATCAACTCACGTTGCTATGATGGATGCACTTGAAAGTAGACAGCTTACAAATAAAGCTATATTATCCCATACAATAGGAGGTCTTGTTGCAGGTATAGTTGCACACCTACTTGTTATGATTTTTATATAATAAAAAATATCCACTTGTAATTAAAGTGGGTAGAGATTGTTGACAAACTTACTTGTTAGATAGATTATGAAAAGCCCTATGAATGGATTTTAATGGGCTTTTTAGTGAGCTTTAGCAATTCTTAGCTTTTCGACTTTGAAAAAGTCCGTAATTCGGCACAGGACGTGCCGAGCCGAGCGGCCATCAGGACGATGGCATCGCGAGGGTAGGACTTTTCAAACAAAGAAAAGCTTAGAATTGCTTAGCGAAATGAACGAATGCCCAAGAAATCCTTCATAGGGCTAATCAAAATATAACTTTTTCAACAGCCTGAACCCACTTGACCCACTTGTATTCCAAGTGGGTATTTTTTATGGCAATATACCTTTATTTTTAAGCACATCAATATTTTCCATTGGAGTATCTGGATCCTTTGGGACAGAGGATATTTCATAAGTATCCACTAAATCAATTCCACCTTTGATTGTTTCTGGCCAAAGAAGTGCATTGTTTGTATGTTCAATAATTGGGTATTTACCATTTGATTCAATTTTCATACTATCACCTCGAAATTTATTTTTTATATTATTATTAGAAATAAACCGATAAACTATGCAACCAAGAAAAAAGGAAAAATATGAATAAAAATGTAAAAATATTTTTTATATTAACTTAAAATAATATGCTATAATATTCTTAAAGGAGTGATAGTATTGAGAACAGAACAAATAGCACAACTTTTAGCTGTATATTTATTACAAACAGCGTATGCTTCAAGTAATGAACAAACAGGAATGATGTTTGGAGCTATTTTAGATAAAATGCTGGAATCTCAAAATACATTAGGTGGACAAGCATATCAAAATAATAGTAAAAATTCAACTGAAGTTTTTAGTGATATAAAAAAAATAATTAATGATAGCCCAAAGGATTTAGATGAGGCGATAAAGGAAGTTTCAAGAAAATATGGGGTCGAAGAAGAATTAATTAGAGCCGTTATAAAACAAGAATCAGGGTTTAATCAAAATGCAGTATCAAAGGCAGGAGCAATAGGACTTATGCAGCTTATGCCAAGCACTGCTAAGTCTTTAGGGGTAAACCCTTATGATGCTTTAGAAAACCTTGATGGGGGAACAAGATATCTAAGAAATCTTTTAAACAGTTTTTCTGGAAATAAGGCTTTAGCTCTTGCTGCATACAATGGTGGAATAGGCAGAATGAAGAGGTTAGGTGTTGACACTGTAGAAGAGATTAGCAAGATGCCGACCGAAACAAGAAACTATGTAAACAAAGTTCTTAAAAATTATGAGCAGTACAAGAAACTATAAGGAGTGGTTATATGGCTTATGGTTTGGTTTTAGGTGGTGGAGGTGCAAAAGGGGGATATGAAATAGGAGTATGGAAGGCTCTAAGGGAGCTTAATATTCCTATATGTGCTGTTTGTGGGACATCGGTTGGGGCTTTAAATGGGGCACTTATTGTGCAGGATGAATTTGAGAAGGCAGTTGAAATATGGACAAGTATAACTATGGACACGGTAATAAAGCTTGAGGGAGAGATAGCAACATCCCAAGATGCCGAAAACAAAATATCAAATAAAATAAGAAATATAAAGGCGGCAATAAAATCAGGTGGATTGGATGTTACGCCTTTAAAAATGCTAATAGATGAGGTTGTTGATGAGGATAAGATAAGAAATTCAGATATTGATTTTGGACTTGTTACCTTTTCTTTATCTGAATTAAAGCCAGTTGAAGTATTTAAGGATGAAATACCTTATGGAAAACTTAAGGATTATCTACTTGCAAGTGCTTGTTTTCCAGCCTTCAAGCCCCACGAAATAGATAATAAAAAGTTTATTGATGGAGGGGTATATAATAATATTCCTGTTTCAATGATGAGAAAAAGAGGTATAAAGGATATAATTGTAGTTGATGTCTCGGGAATAGGAATAACTCAGAGGACAAAATATAAGGATTGTAACATAATAAAAATAAAAAATTCAGAGGATTTAGGAAGAACGCTTAATTTTGATAGTGAAAAATCAAAGACTAATATAGAGATTGGATATTTAGATACACTTAAGGCCTTTAAAAGGGTTGTAGGATATAAATATTATATAAAAAATAATAATGAAGGTATAGGAAGTAGTTATATTGGAAAACTAGATACTGAAGATTTTAAAAACCTATATAGATTTTTAGGATTAGAATGGGGAAGAGCTAATAAAAATAATAAAATTATAATAGATAAAATTTTAAGGGTAATTCAGCAATATACCCCTTCCAATTTAACTGCAGATAGTGTAATATTAGCTATGGCGGAAATAACAGCAGAACAGCTTGGAATCAATAGAAGAAGAGTATATGAATTAGATGAATTAATTGATGTAATTTATAATACCTACAATGAAATTAAAACAAGCAGTGATTTTAATGAATACGTTACAGGGCTTAAAAAATTAATATTAAGCAGAAACGAAATAGAGTTTGATAGGGAAATGAAGAAGGTTTTTATGGAGGCAAAGTTTTTACTTTCCTTCTATCCAGGTATGCAACAAGGTGAAGATATAAAAAGATTTAGAAGGCTGCTCTCTGTTTTTATGCCAAAGGTTGTTGTAGCAAACCTCTTTATATCATTAATACTTCAAAGAAAAGGCGTGGAGGTTTAAGATGTCTAAAGAAAGATTAGATAAAGTTCTTGCAAATATGGGATATGGTACAAGAAAAGAGGTTAAATCTTTAGTAAGATCTGGTGTTGTTTTGGTTAATGGAAATAAAGTTAAGGATTTTTCAATGCATGTTGAACCAGAAAAGGATATAATCGAAGTAGATGGAGAAATTCTTCAGTATAAGAAATATATTTACGTTATGTTAAACAAGCCTCAAGGGGTAATAAGTGCAACTGAGGATGATTATGATGAAACGGTTGTTGATATATTACCCGATGAGTATAGAATATTTATGCCAAGTCCTGTTGGAAGGTTAGATAAGGATACAGAGGGACTTTTGATATTAACAAATGATGGAGAATTAAATCATCTACTACTATCACCTAAAAGGCACGTTCCTAAGAAATATTTTGCAAAGGTGCAGGGTGTGGTTACAGAGGATGATGTTAATAAATTTAAAAAGGGTGTAGTTTTAGATGATGGTTATAAGACTATGCCTGCAGAGCTTACTATATTAAAATCAGACGAGATATCAGAAATAGAGCTTGTTATATATGAGGGAAAATATCATCAAGTAAAAAGAATGTTTGAGGCAGTCGGTAAAAAGGTTATATATCTAAAGAGAATTGAGATGGGTCCACTAAAATTAGATGAGAACCTAAAACTTGGTGAGAGTAGGGAATTGACTGAAGAAGAAGTTGAACTTTTATATAGTGCAGTTAAAAAGTAGAGGGAGTTTTTCCCTCTTTTTTATGGTATAATGTATTTGAATAATTTTTACGAGGTGATAAGTGTGAGGGAATATACATCAAAGCTTAAAAGTGAAGAGATGGATTATCTATTTAATGCAATATTAAATCTTGAGACACTTGAGGAATGTTATAGATTTTTTGAAGACCTTTGTACAATAAATGAGCTTCAGGCAATGTCCCAAAGGCTTCAGGTTGCAAAAATGCTTCTTGAAAGAAAGACCTATATAGATATAGCAGAGACAACAGGTGCAAGTACAGCAACTATAAGTAGGGTAAATAGAAGTTTAAATTATGGACAAGATGGATATAAAATTGTTTTTGAAAAGATGAAGCAAAAATAAAGGGTAGCAATTGCTGCCCTTTTTGATTGTTAAGTAGCAGCAATTTAAAAATAATGGTATAATCTATAATATTGAAGTCGTATTAGGAGGAATATATAGGTATGTTGGATTTGAGTGTTTTAAATAAAGAACAGAGAGAGGCAGTTGAAACTTTAGAGGGGCCTCTTTTAATACTTGCAGGTGCAGGTAGTGGTAAAACAAGGGTTTTAACGTATAGAATAGCAAATTTAATTGAAAATGGAGTGTATCCTGGCAATATCTTGGCAATAACCTTTACAAACAAAGCAGCACAGGAGATGAAGGAAAGAATAATTCAGATTGTTGGAGATGAAGCAAGAAATATATGGATAAGTACCTTCCACTCAGCCTGTGTAAGAATATTAAGGCAGGATATTGAAAAGATTGGCTACAACAAGGATTTTGTAATATATGATACGCAGGATCAAGAAAAGATAATAAAGGAATGTTTAAATGAGCTTAATATAGATGAAAAGGCAATGCCTCCTAAGGATGTTTTATCAAAGATAGGTTCTCTAAAGGATGATCTTATTGATGCAGAAACCTATTATAGCAGATATGGTATGGACTTTAAAACAAGAAACCTTGCAAATATATATAAAATGTATCAAAGAAAACTTAAAAAAAGCAATGCATTGGATTTTGACGATATAATAATGCTTACTGTAAAACTATTTAAGGAAAATGAAGATGTATTGAATTATTATAGAAGGAAATTTAGATATATTTTGGTAGATGAATATCAAGATACAAATAGGGCTCAATATGAGTTTGTTAATATACTTGCAAAGGAACATAGAAATCTTTGTGTCGTTGGCGATGATGATCAGTGCATTTACAGTTGGAGACATGCTGATATAAGAAATATTTTAGAATTTGAAAAGGATTTTCCAGATGTAAAAGTTATTAAACTTGAACAGAACTACAGATGCACAAAGAAGATACTGGATGCTGCAAATTATGTGATACAGAATAATGAAAATAGAAAACATAAGAGGCTCTGGACACAAAATGAGCTTGGAGAAAATGTGAGATTTTATAAAGCAGAAAATGGAGAAGATGAGGCACTATTTATTGTAAAGGAGATAAAGAGGCTTGTTCAAGAAGGATATAGTCTGTCAGACTTTGCAGTGCTGTATAGGACAAATGCGATGTCCCGTATTTTAGAAGAAGCCTTTGTTACATCATCTGTTCCCTATAGGGTTGTTGGAGGACTAAAGTTCTATGATAGAAAAGAAATAAGGGACATTTTAGCATATCTTAGAGTTATAAATAACCCTCTTGATAATATAAGCCTTGAGAGAATTATAAATGTTCCAAGAAGGGGGATAGGACAGGCAACAATTGACAAGGTAAAGGAGTATGCAAACAGCAGGGATATTAGCCTGTATTCTGCCCTTCTTGAGATAGACAGAATAGATGGAATTACAAAACGTGCAGCAAATGCTATTGAGAAGTTTATAAGCCAGATGAACTACTTTATTGTAAGTAAAGATAGAATGACTGTATCAAGCCTTATTTCAGAGATACTCGATACAACAGGTTATATAAAGGAACTACTTGAGGATAATACAAAGGAGAGCCAAGATAGAATAGAAAACTTAAACGAATTTAAATCAGCAGCTGTAGAGTTTGAAGAACAAAATGAGGATAAGAGTTTAGCTGCATTTTTAGAAAGAATTGCACTTGTATCAGATCAAGACCAAATTGAAAATATAGATGCAGTTACATTAATGACACTTCATACAGCAAAGGGACTTGAGTTTAATATTGTTTTTATTGCTGCAATGGAGGAGGGAATATTCCCACACTTTTCAGCAAAGGACGATGAGGATGAACTTGAAGAGGAAAGAAGGCTCTGTTATGTTGGTATAACAAGAGCGAAAAAGAAGCTCTATTTAACCTGTGCACAGCAGAGGATGATGTATGGAAGAACTATGTTTAATAATGTATCAAGTTTTATTGAGGAGATACCAGAACATTTAATAGATGATATATCTCCAAAGCGAATGAGCTTTAATAGGGTTTATAATTATGATGACTATAGGGCACCAAGTAAGACAATATCAACAGTTAATAAGATAAATACAACACCTGTTATTCAAAAGCCCAATTTAAATAAATCTGCAAACTACGATGTTGGAATGCTTGTTAAACATAAGATATTTGGAGTTGGAAAGGTTGTAGCAGTTAAGGAGATTGCAGCGGATAAAATGATTACTGTTGAATTTGATAAAGCAGGAGTTAAAAATTTACTTGCATCTACTGCACCCCTTGAAAAAATATGATGAGGTGATTTTATGGAGGATGTAAAGTCAAGAATAGAGGAGTTAAGAAGATTAATTGAGTATCACAACCATAGATACTATGTTTTAGATGATCCTGAAATTTCCGATGCTGAATATGATAAGTTGATGAAGGAACTTGAAAAATTAGAGAAGCAGCATCCAGAATACTTTGATGTGAACTCCCCAACCCAAAGGGTTGGCGGAGCTCCTTTAAAGGAGTTTAAAGAAGTAAGACACAATGTACCGATGCTTAGCCTTCAGGATGTGTTTAGTTTTGAGGAGTTAAAGGATTGGGATAGAAGAGTAAGAAGCGAAGTTCCTGAAGTGGAATATGTTGTTGAGCTTAAGATAGATGGACTTTCTGTATGTTTAAGCTACGAAAATGGACAGTTGAAAACTGCAGCAACTCGAGGTGATGGTGTTGTAGGAGAGGATGTTACAGCAAATGTTAGAACAATAAAGAGTGTTCCTTTAAAGATTGATTATTTAGAGCCACTTGAAGTTAGAGGAGAAATCTATATGCCAAGGGATGCCTTCTTAAAGCTTAATGCACAAAGGGAAGAAATGGAGGAACCTTTATTTGCAAATCCAAGAAATGCAGCAGCAGGTTCAATAAGACAGCTTGATTCAAAGGTTACAGCAGAGAGAAAACTTGATATATTTATATTTAACATACAGAGAATTGAGGGAAGGGAATTTGAAAAACATTCAGAGGCTCTTGAGTTTTTAAGGGAGCTTGGCTTTAAAGTAAGTCCAAAGAGAATTATTTGTAAAAACGTTGAAGAGGTTATAGAGGTAATAAAGCAGCTTGGAGATACAAGAGGAGAGCTACCCTTTGATATAGATGGAATAGTGGTTAAAGTAAATAGTCTAAAGCATAGAGAAAGGTTAGGCCAGACAGCAAAGGCACCAAGATGGGCAGTTGCATATAAATACCCTGCAGAGAAAAAGAAGACAAAACTTGTTGATATAATTGTTCAAGTAGGTAGGACAGGTGCTATAACACCTACTGCAATTTTAGAGCCAGTTAGAATAGCAGGTTCAACTGTTTCAAGGGCTACACTACATAATGAAGACTATATAAGACAAAAGGACATTAAGATTGGGGATAGCGTAATAATTCAAAAGGCAGGAGATATAATACCTGAGGTTGTAGAGGTTGTATTTGAGGACAGAGACGGAGATGAAGTAGATTTTAAAATGCCTACAAAATGCCCAGAATGTGGTGGAGATGTAGTAAGGGAAGAGGGTGAAGTTGCACTTAGGTGTACAAATATGTCCTGTCCTGCCCAGATAAAAAGAAGCATCATTCACTTTGCATCAAGGGATGCAATGAATATAGAGGGGCTTGGCCCTCAAATAGTTGCACTCCTAATAGACAATGGGCTTATAAAGGATGCAGCAGACCTTTATTATTTAAAATTTGAAGATGTAGTTAAACTTGAAAGAATGGGTAAAAAATCTACAGAAAATCTTCTTAAGGCGATAGAAAATTCGAAACAAAACGATATAGATAAGTTAATATTTGCATTAGGTATAAGGTATGTTGGAAGTAAAACTGCAAAGAATCTTGCAAAACAATTTAAGAGTATAGATGCATTAATGAATGCAACCTATGAAGACTTAATATCAGTTGAAGAAGTTGGAGATAAGATGGCAAAAAGTATAGAGGCCTTCTTTAGGGAAGAACATAATAGAGCCCTTATAGAAAAGTTAAGGAGTGCAAATGTTAACTTTAATTCAAAGGATGAAGGGGAAAAATCTGACCTATTTAACGGACTTACATTTGTTTTAACAGGTACACTTTCAAAATATACAAGAAATGAGGCAAGCGAGCTTATTGAAAAGTTTGGGGGTAAGGTATCATCAAGCGTATCTAAAAAGACAAATTATCTATTATGTGGAGAAGATGCAGGAAGTAAGCTAAAAAAGGCACAGGAGTTAGGTGTAAAGATTATTTCAGAGGATGATTTTGAAAAAATGATAAATGAAGGGGAACTGGTATGAAGTTGTTAAATTATTTAATGTGGGTCAGTTTTTTATTTACAAGTATAATCTCAATATTTACCATAATCGTTTCCTTTGGTATAGTGTATATAAGTGAATTTTCAACTTTTATTCCTCTTGAAATTTCTTTATCACTATCGCTTATATTATGGGGAATAAATTGCAGATACAATCAGGATGTATGCTATACTAAAAATAATTTTTATATTAGCTTTTTATTAGCTTTTATACTACTTTTGTTTTCTATTTTAGGAGTTTATTAAGAAGGGAAGGTGTTTATATGTCAGTTACTGTACGCGATGTAGAGTACGTTGCAAAACTTGCAAGACTTGAGTTTACAGAAGAACAAAAGCAAAGGTTTACAGAGGATTTAAATGGTATTTTAAACTATGTTGAGATGCTAAACGAGGTTGATACAGAAAATGTAGAAATAAGCATAGGTGCCTACAGAGTAGAAAATGCATTAAGGGAGGATGTAGTTAAGGATTCCTTCAATAGAGATTCTCTACTTAAGAACGCACCAGATTCTCAAGATGGATTTGTTAAAGTACCAAAGGTTATTGAATAGGAGGGATATAGGTGCATACTAAAACACTTCACGAAATAAGAGAACTTATAAATAAAGGTGAGGTAAGTTGTGTAGAGCTTACTAAAAATACATTAGATAGAATAAGTAGCGTAGATGATAAGATAGGTGCATATCTTCAAATAGATGAAGAGGGTGCATTAAATAAGGCAAGGGAAGTAGATGAAAAGATAAGAAGGGGAGAAGAAGTTTCCTTCCTTGCAGGTATTCCAATGGCTATAAAGGACAATATATGTGTAGAAGGTCTAAAGACTACCTGTGCTTCAAAGATGCTACAGGATTTTGTATCACCCTATGATGCACACGTTACAAAGCTT
Organism: Caloramator sp. ALD01; assembly: GCF_000472625.1. Lineage (NCBI taxonomy): Bacteria > Bacillati > Bacillota > Clostridia > Eubacteriales > Clostridiaceae > Caloramator > Caloramator sp. ALD01. The sequence continues at coordinate 13,426 of NZ_AXAA01000014.1, read as the reverse complement.
TTAAAACAAAATGATGCTGTTATTTTAGGAAAGCTTAATATGGATGAATTTGCTATGGGTTCTTCTTCAGAAAACTCAGCCTTCAAGAAGGTAAGAAATCCATATGATTTAGAAAGAGTTCCTGGTGGTTCATCAGGTGGTTCCGCAGCAGCTGTTGCAGCAGGTGAGGCTTACTATACTTTAGGTTCAGATACAGGTGGTTCAATAAGACAGCCTGCTTCCTTATGCGGTGTTGTAGGTTTAAAACCAACCTATGGAAGAATATCAAGATATGGTCTTGTTGCCTTTGCTTCATCCCTTGACCAAATAGGACCATTTACAAAGGATGTTGAGGACTGTGCTCACGTTTTAAAGGCGATTGCAGGATATGATGAGATGGATTCAACAAGTGCAAAGAGGGAAGTTGAGGATTATACAAAATATTTAAATCAAGATATAAAGGGATTAAGGATAGGCATACCAAAGGAATGTTTTGCAGAAGGATTAAATGAAGATGTAAGAAGAGAAATAGAAAATGCAATCGAAGTTTTAAGAAGGCTTGGAGCAGAGATTAAAGAAATAAGCCTTCCAATGTCAAAGTATGCCCTTGCAGTTTACTATATTCTTGCAAGTTCAGAGGCAAGTTCAAATCTTGCAAGATTTGATGGTATAAGATATGGATATAGAGCAGAGGATTTTGAAGATGTTGTTGATCTTTATGTAAAATCAAGAAGCCAAGGTTTTGGAGATGAAGTAAAGAGAAGAATTATGCTTGGTACATATGCACTTTCTGCAGGATATTATGATGCTTACTATAAAAAGGCACTTAAGGTTAGAACTTTAATTATAAACGAATATAAGAGGGCCTTTGAGGATGTTGATGTAATACTTACTCCTACATCACCAACTGTTGCCTTTAAGATTGGAGAAAAATCTAATAACCCACTTGAAATGTATCTATCAGACATCTATACAGTTCCGATAAATATTGCAGGAGTTCCAGCAATTTCAATACCAGCAGGTTTTGTTGGAGGTCTTCCTGTTGGTATGCAGCTTGTTGGAAATTACTTTGATGAGGGAACATTAATTAAGGTAGGCCACGCCTTTGAAAGAGAAACAGAGTTTTCAAAGGTTAGACCAAGCATCTAATAGGAGGTGTAAAAATGGAGTTTGAAGCAATTATTGGACTTGAAGTTCACGCTGAACTTTCAACAAAAACAAAGATATATTGCGGTTGTACAACAGAGTTTGGTGGAGAACAAAATACCCACTGTTGTCCTGTATGTATGGGACTTCCAGGTGCCTTACCTGTTCTAAATAAAGAAGTTGTAACCTATGCTATGAAGGCAGGGCTTGCTCTAAACTGTGAAATAAATAAAGAAACATATATGGCAAGAAAAAATTATTTTTATCCTGACTGCCCAAAGAACTATCAAATAACTCAAGACGAAACTCCTCTTTGTAAGAATGGATATATTGAAATTACAACAGAAGAGGGAACAAAGAAAATAGGAATTCAAAGGATACATATTGAAGAGGATGCAGGAAAGGCTCTACATAGAGAAGATGGAACCTATGTTGACTTTAACCGTTCAGGGGTACCTCTTATTGAGATTGTTTCAAAGCCTGATATGAGAACTGCTCAAGAGGCAAAGATGTACTTAGAAAATTTAAAGGCTATACTTCAATATACAGAAGTTTCAGACTGCAAGATGGAGGAAGGTTCACTTAGATGTGATGCCAATGTTTCAGTAAGACCAAAGGGTTCAAGTGAATTTGGTGTAAAGACAGAAATAAAAAATATGAACTCCTTTAAAGCAGTAGAAAAGGCAATTGAATATGAAATTAAAAGACAAATAGAAGCTATAAATAGAGGAGAAAAAATAGTACAGGAAACAAGAAGATGGGATGAGGCAAAGGGCGAAACTATAGTTATGAGAAGTAAAGAAGAGGCCCACGATTATAGGTATTTCCCAGAACCAGATATGGTTTATTTAGTTGTTGATGATGAATGGATAAACAATGTTAAAAATACACTTCCAGAATTACCAGATAAAAAGAGGGCAAGGTATATAAGCGAATATGGCCTTCCAGAGTATGATGCCTCAATACTTACTTCATCTAAGGCACTTGCAGCCTTCTTCGAAGATACAGTTAAAGAGGGAGCTTCACCAAAGGATGCAAGTAACTGGATTATGGGCGAAGTTTTAAGAACTTTAAACGATAGAGAGATGAGTATAGAGGATATTAAAGTTCAACCTAAACATCTATCAAAGCTAATTGAACTTATAAACAATGGAACAATAACAGGCACAATAGCAAAGAAGGTATTTAAGGATATGTTTGAAACAGGAGATGATCCTGAAAAGATAGTTAAGGAAAAGGGAATGGTTCAAATCTCTGATGAAAATGCCATAAGGGATATAGTAAATAAGGTTTTAGATGAAAATCCACAATCAGTTGAAGACTTTAAGAATGGAAAGACAAAGGCTATGGGTTTTGTAGTTGGTCAAGTTATGAAGGCATCAAAGGGAAAAGCAAATCCACAGCTTGTTAATAAGTTAGTGGAAGAAGAATTGCAAAAAAGATAGGGTAAAAACCCTATCTTTTATTTTTATATAAAATTCAGAAAAATAAAAGCAAAAAACATAAAAATTGAAGAAAAAAATTAAAATATTAAAAAAAATTAACATTAATTAATATGAAATTATTAAATTATTTAATTTATTAAAAAGAATAAATATGCATTAAAAATATGTAAAAAACTAAAATTTAGTTGCATAAAAATAATTTATGTGCAATAATATCATCTATAAAATATTATAATTTTAACATTTGTAAATAAAACCATAAAAATACAGAAGGATATAATGAAAAAATATAGTATAATAATATTACTAAAAGAAAATTAAATTAATTTTAAATTCAAGTGTCGCAATACACAAAAAATTTTATTGATTTTTTTTAGGTTTTAGTTTAATATTTATTTAAAATCTGTTTAACCTATGAGGGGGAACATTATTTTAAGGAGGAGAGAAGAATGATTAACTACATCATCAAGAGACTGGTTGCAAGCGTTATCACACTATTTGTAGTACTTACTGCAACATTCTTTTTAATGCACGCATTGCCAGGTGGACCATTCGACAATGAAAAACCATTGCCACCAAAAATAAAAGCAAATCTTGAGGCAAAGTATGGATTAAATAAGCCTCTATATGAACAATATGTAATGTATCTAAAGAATTTAAGTAGAGGAGATTTAGGCCCTACTTTAAAGTATGAAGGTAGAACGGTTAATGAAATGATAGCATATTCATTCCCAGCTTCTGCAAAGTTAGGAGCAGTTTCAATAATATTTTCATTGATTTTAGGAATTTACTTAGGAGTTGTTGCGGCACTAAACCAAGGTAAATGGCAGGATAGATTAGTTATGGTTATTGCGACACTGGGAGTTACAGTTCCAAGCTTCGTTATAGCAACATTACTTATGTATGTATTTTCAGTTAAATTAAGATTATTACCATCATCAGGCTTTGCAGGACCTAAATATATGATATTACCTGCACTTGCACTTAGTGGTTATTCATTATCCTTTATAGCAAGACTTACTCGTTCAAGCTTGCTTGATGTTATAAGACAAGACTATATAAGAACTGCAAAGGCAAAGGGGTTATCAAGAAACGTTGTTATATATAAACACGCCCTAAGAAATGCACTTATACCTGTAGTAACTTATCTTGGACCACTTGTAGCGGGTGTTTTAACAGGTAGCTTCGTTATAGAAAAGATTTTTGCTATACCAGGACTTGGTAGAGAATTTGTAACAAGTATTGGTAACAGAGATTTTATGCTTATTATGGGTACAACAATTTTCTACAGCACCCTTCTTGTAGTATGTAATCTAATAGTAGACTTGCTATATGCTGTGATAGACCCAAGAATTAAATTAGAGGCATAAGGGGTGATATAGATGGATATAAATATGGATATAACTAAGGATATGTTTGAAAGAGTTCCTGAGAGTGAAAAGGATTTAAATACAATTGTAAGACCAAGTGAAACATATTGGCAGGATGCTTGGAGAAGATTAAAACAAAATAAGCTTGCAATGTTTGGTTTATATTTTGTTTTATTCATAACACTTTTAGCAATAGTAGGACCACCACTTGTTAAGATGTTTAGAGGTATAGATTATGCAACACAAAACTACAAATACTCAAACCAACCTCCAAATTCAAAGTTTTGGTTTGGAACAGATATGTTTGGTAGAGATATATTTGTAAGAGTACTTTATGGTGCAAGAATATCATTAACAGTTGGCTATGCAGCAAGCGTGCTAAACCTTGTTATTGGAGTTCTATATGGTGGTATATCAGGTTACTTTGGAGGAAAAGTTGACCTTATAATGATGAGAATAGTAGATATACTTTACTCAATTCCAATGATGATATATGTAATTCTACTTATGCTTATATTTAAACCAGGACTTGGAAGTATACTTGTAGCTCTTGCAATAGCATATTGGCTTTCAATGGCAAGAATTGTTAGAGCACAGATTCTTTCATTAAAGCAACAGGAATTTGTACTTGCAGCAAGAACCCTTGGTGCAAGCAACGCAAGAATACTACTTAGACACTTAATACCAAACAGTATGGGACCAATAATAGTAACACTTACGCTATCAGTTCCATCAGCTATATTTACAGAATCCTTCTTAAGTTTTATAGGGCTTGGAGTTTCAGTTCCAAAGGCATCCTGGGGAACATTAGCATCAGAAGCATTGGAAGGATTGCAAGTTTATCCATACCAATTATTGTTCCCAGCACTTGCAATTTCACTTACAATACTTGCCTTTAATTTCCTTGGAGATGGTCTAAGAGACGCTCTGGATCCAAAGATGCGTAAGTAGTTAGGGGGTAACATAATGGAAAGATTGCTTGAAATAAAAAATTTAAGAACATCATTTTTTACACACGTAGGAGAAGTTCAAGCTGTAAGAGGAGTTAGTTTTCATTTAGATAAAGGTGAAGCTATAGGAATAGTTGGTGAATCAGGTAGTGGTAAGAGTATTACTATGATGTCTGTTATGAGGCTTTTAGCTGATAATGGTAAGATAGTTGAAGGAGAAATTCTATTTGAAGGAAGGGATTTAGCAAAACTTCCTGAAAATGAAATGCAAAAGGTTAGAGGAAATGAAATAGGAATGATATTTCAAGATCCAATGACATCTTTAAATCCAGTTTTAACAGTTGGGGACCAATTAATGGAACCACTTATAAAACATAAAAAGATGTCAAAGGAAGAAGCCTTTAATAGAGCTGTTCATATGTTGGAGCTTGTTGGAATACCAAGCCCAAAGAGCAGAATGAGTCAATATCCACACGAATTTTCAGGTGGTATGAGACAGAGAGTTATGATAGCAATGGCGCTTGCCTGTGAACCAAAGCTTCTTATTGCAGACGAGCCAACAACAGCTCTTGATGTTACAATACAAGCACAAATTTTAGAATTAATGAAGGACTTAAAGCAAAAAATAAATACATCTATTATATTAATAACCCACGACCTTGGAGTTGTTGCAGACCTATGTAGTAGAATAAATGTAATGTATGGTGGACTTATTGCAGAAACAGGTTCAACAAGGGATATTTTCTATAATCCAAAGCATCCATATACTTGGGGACTTTTAAACAGCGTACCAAACCCAAAGAACCTTGTTAAAGAAAGACTTAAGCCAATAGATGGTCAACCACCAGATCTTCTAAAACCACCTGCAGGTTGTCCATTTGCACCAAGATGTCAATATGCAATGAGAATTTGTATGACACAAAGGCCTCCTTTATTTGAAATAGGAGAAGGGCATAAAGCAGCGTGCTGGTTGAATCACAAGGATGCACCAAAGGTTGAAGCACCTATAAGAAGGGGGGACCTATGATGAATAAGCCTCTTTTAGAGATTAAAAATTTAAAGAAATATTTTCCTATAAAAAAGGGTTTGTTTAATAGAACAGCACATTACCTAAAGGCAGTTGATAATGTTTCCTTTTCTATAAATAAGGGAGAAACATTAGGCCTTGTTGGTGAATCAGGATGTGGAAAGACTACCTGTGGTAGAACTATAATAAAGCTATATGAACCAACAGATGGTCAAATAATCTATGATGGTGTTGATATTGCAAAGTTTAGTGACAAACAAATGTTAGAATATAGAAAAAAGATGCAGATGATATTCCAAGATCCCTATGCTTCTCTTGACCCAAGAATGACAGTTGGTGATATTATAGGTGAGGCAATAGATATTCATAAGCTTATGGGAGCAAAGGAAAGGGAAGAGAGAATACAATATTTGTTAAATAGAGTAGGATTAAACAGCGAACACGCAAGTAGATACCCACACGAATTCTCAGGTGGTCAAAGACAGAGAATAGGTATAGCAAGGGCACTTGCAGTTCAACCAGAATTTATAATATGTGACGAGCCTATATCAGCACTTGACGTTTCAATTCAAGCACAGGTTGTAAATATGCTTGAGGATTTACAGGCAGATTTAGGATTAACATACCTATTTATAGCACACGATTTATCAATGGTTAAGCATATATCAAATAGAGTTGGGGTTATGTATCTTGGTAAGTTAGTTGAACTTGCAGACAGCAATGAACTATACACAAAACCGCTTCATCCATATACACAGGCATTGCTTTCAGCAATACCAATACCAGACCCAGATGAGTCAGCAAAGAAGAAGAGAATAGTTCTTGAGGGAGAAATCCCATCACCAATAGACCCACCACCTGGATGTAGGTTTAAGAATAGATGTAGATATGCAAAACCAATATGCAGCGAACAGGAACCAGTGTTTAAGGATATGGGTGGAGGACATTTTGTTGCTTGTCATTTATATTGATAATTTCGGCAGCATAAACGCTGCCGAAACATAATAAAATTATATTAAACTATATTAAAGGGGAGGAATTGAGATGTTAAGGAAGAAAGCAGCTAAGTTTTTGACTTTAGCATTAACAGCTGTGCTATCAGTATCACTGTTTGCAGGCTGTGCTAAGTCAGGCAAAGAAGGCGAAAAGAAGGCAGAACAAGTAATTAAGTACAACTTAGGTTCAGAACCTAAGACACTTGACCCAGCATTAAACAGTGCAGTAGATGGTGCAACTGTAATTGTTAACACATTTGTTGGTTTAACAAGACTTGATGCAAAAGATCAACCAGTTCCAGGTGTTGCAGAAAAGTGGGATGTTTCAGCAGATGGAATGACTTATAAGTTCTATTTAAGAAAAGATGTTAAGTGGTCAGATGGAAAGCCAGTTACTGCTAAGGATTTTGAATATGCTTGGAAGAGAGCACTTGCTCCAGAGACAGCAGCAGAATATGCTTACCAATTATACTACCTAAAGAATGCTGAAGCTTACAATACTGGTAAAGGAAAGGCAGAAGATGTTGGAGTTAAGGCACTTGATGACTATACACTTGAAGTAACTCTTGAGTATCCTACACCATACTTCCTATCACTTACTGCATTCCCAACTTATATGCCTGTAAGACAGGATATAGTTGAAAAGGATAAGGAAAAATGGGCAACTAATCCAGAAACATACATAGGAAACGGTCCATTCAAGTTAAAGGAATGGAAGATAAAAGAGGCTATAATTCTTGAAAAGAATCCAAACTATTTTGATGCAGCAAACGTTAAGTTAGACAGAATAGAAATAAAAATGATTGATGACCAAAATACTGCATTAACATCCTTCCAACAAGGAGAATTAGATTTCATTGAATCACCACCAACACAACAAATTCCAACGCTACTAAGCCAAGGAGTAGCTAAGGTATATCCATATCTTGGAACATACTTCTATGTAATTAATTTAACTGATAAGGCAGATCAAATTGATGCAGCTGCTGCAAAGGCTCTAAAGGATGTTAGAGTAAGAAAGGCATTAACACTTGCAATTGATAGAAAGGCTTTAATTGAAACAGTTACAAAGGCTGGTCAACAACCTGCTACATCATTTGTACCAAGTGGTATAATAATGGCTGATGGAAAGGACTTTAAGAATAAGGATTACTACAAGGCTGAAGGTGATGTACAAGAAGCAAAGAGACTACTTGCTGAAGCTGGCTTCCCAGATGGAAAGGGATTCCCAAAGATAACAGTTATGTACAATACAAGTGCTGGACACCAAAATATAGCACAAGCAATTCAAGCTATGTGGAAGGAAAATTTAGGAATAGATGTAGAGCTTGCTAACCAAGAATGGAAGGTATTCCAATCAACAAGAAATAAGAAGGAATATCTAATTGCAAGACACGGTTGGATAGGTGACTATAATGACCCAATGACATTCCTTGATATGTGGACTTCAAAGAGCGGACAAAACGATGCAGGATATAATAATCCAGAATATGACAAGAAGGTTGATGCTGCAAAGAGAGAATCTGATCCAGTTAAGAGAATTCAATTACTACACGAAGCAGAAGACATTCTTATGAATGATATGCCAGTTATCCCACTATACTACTATGTAAATGTTGCTTGTATTAAGGATTATGTAAAGGATGTTCATAAGTCACCACTTGGATTTGTTTACTTTGATAGAGCATATGTTCAAAAGTAATAAAAAAGCCCACGCAATGTGGGCTTTTTTATTTTTCAGGAGGAGTCTCTTTTCTTGGTGTGTAGTAGGCACAATCGGTACCGTGACCTATTGCGTTTACAATAACGCTGATATGACTAAGTGTGCATTTGCCGTTTTTTTCGTGCACACAATTTGCTGAACAGTTAATATTTGTCATAAATAATCCCCTCCTTAACTTTAGTATGATTCATATAATTATTTTTTAATCAGAAGGTTTCTCTAAATTTAAAAAGATGTATGAGCTATATAGTGAGTATTGAGTATTAACATATTTAGAGGCCTTTATTTGTATATTATTTTTAGAGTTTATTCTAAAGCTTTTTAGAAAAACAGGAGGCTTTGTGCTTACCTTCATATTATCAAATATATCCTCAATCTCATCTGTAATTAGCATATCATCTTGCATAACACCTGAAGGTTTTATAACGTTATAATATGTTTTATTTAATCTATTTAGAGAATCAAAGTCTTTATTTATTATATATTGGTAATTAAATAGTTTAATCATCTCTGCAATGTCTCTTATTGAAATGCTTATCTTATTATCGTATTCGCGTATATATAAAGAAAGGTCGTTATTATAATAGGAAGAAATATATTTAATTATTTTATTTGAAGCATCTAAGAATTTATCAATACCTGTGACTAAATAACCTTCAAAAAGTGCATTTGCACATCTCAAATTAGTGTAGAAGGATACTGGTTCAAAATTATTTTCGCCCTTTTCCACTTCGCCGCTTGCCTTAATTCTGTTTATAATTTCATCACTTAAAAGAGCGATAAATTCCCTATACATTTCTATGTTTTCTGCTTCTTTATCTAATTTACTACATTCATATAATGTATTTATAAATTGTGACAGCTGTCTTGATGGAAGGGACAGTATAGCCTCTATAGAATCGGATATAAAATTTAGGATACTATTTAATTCAGCAGGGTATCTCTCTATATTTAAGTCCTTTGCATACTTTTTATATATTTCATCATTATACATTTTATTTAAATATAGTAGACTGAGGTAAACAAGTATTTGATCTGAAAGTTTATAGTTTGATTTATTAGGTTTGATACTTATTTTTTCGTCGCTACTTTTAGTTTTGTTTTTAACATCTATAAAAAGACCAGCTTCATTTCGCATAAAACTAACTAAAAATTCATAAAAAAGTGAGGAGTAATAAATAAGAAGTTGAGAAAGATAAGGACGGGACTCTTTATATTTTTCTGCTAATTTAAGCATAGATAAAATAGCATAGCATTGTGCTTCAACCTTTATAACCTTATTGAAACTTGAGATATCCCACATATATATTCCAAAATTGACATATTCATCTGTTGGTGTCAAAAAAATTGGTTTTGCCTTTTTATAGATACATTGAATGGGTATAGCATTGTCGAATAGTTCGTGTAGTTTTCCATCTGAGTGCCTATATATTTTTTCGATTGTTTTGTCATCTTCCTTTATCAAAATACCGCAACCTGACAAAATAATAGTGTTAAGTACATTTATTTCGCTGAATTTTTTTAGTTCTATATATATATTGCTGATTTGTTGTAATAAATTATTATTCTCCTCCATTAATACACCACCAGTTTATATTCTTTAGTAAATATATTATGTATAGTGGACAGGTTAAGTGACTATATTTTAAAAAATATTTGTAAATATACATATACAAAATGTATAATTATAGAAGATAACAAGGAGGGGATATTATGGATATTGGTAAGTTGCCAAATGATGTTTTAAAGGAGAATATACTTAATAGATTTGAGATAAAAAATAGGGAGGTTTTAGTAGGACCAAGTTTAGGTGAGGACTGTGCAGCAATAAGCTTTGGAGATGATGTATGTGTTTTGACTACTGACCCAATAACTGCAGCCACAAAAAACATAGGTGAGCTTGCAGTTAACATAAATTTAAATGATATTGCATCATCTGGAACAAAACCATTAGGTGTTTTAGTAACTATGCTTATACCACCTACAGAATCAATAGATAACATAAAAAGAATTGTTGAAGAAATAAATGAAACCTGCATAAGACACGGTGTGGATGTTTTAGGGGGACATACAGAGGTTACAGACGCTGTAAATAGAATTATAATTTCTGTTACTGCAATTGGAAAGGGGAAAAAGGATAAGTTTGTAAAAACAGGTGGAGCAGAAGTAGGTGATGATGTAGTTTTAACAGGATATGCAGGACTTGAGGGAACAAGTATATTGGCCCACGAATATGAAAAGTATTTAAAAAATAAATTAGATGGTGATATAATTGAAGGAGCTAAAAAATTACTTAAGGATATAAGTGTAGTTAAAGTAGCAGAAGTTGCAGTAGAGTATGGCGTGACAGCAATGCACGACGTTACAGAGGGTGGAGTATTAGGTGCTATTTGGGAGATAGCGGAGGCGTCAAATAAGGGAATTTATATTATAAAGGAGAATATTCCTATACTTGAGGAGACTAAAAAAATATGTGAAATATTTAATATAGATCCGTATAGGCTAATTTCAAGTGGTAGTATGGTAATAACCTGTAAAGACGGGGTAGGCCTTTGTACAAAACTTAAAGAGAATGGTATTAATGCAGAGGTTGTAGGGAAAATTATTGAATATGATAGAATATTAGAATCAAATAATATAATTGAAAAGCTTACACAGCCATATTCGGATGAGATTTATAAAGCTTCAGTTAAGGAGGATAATATATGAGAGTAGACGGAAGAGAATACAATCAAATGAGGGAAATAAAGATAACAAGAAACTATACTAAATACGCAGAGGGTTCTGTATTAGTTGAGTTTGGAGATACAAAGGTTATATGTACTGCCTCCTTTGAGGATAAGGTTCCACCATTTTTAAAGGGAACAGGAGAAGGCTGGATTACTTGTGAATATGGTATGCTTCCAAGGTCAACACAAACCCGTAAACCAAGGGAGTCAAGCAAAGGCAAATTAGATGGAAGAACTGTTGAAATTCAAAGACTTATAGGAAGGGCTTTGCGTTCCGTAGTAGACCTTAAGGCAATCGGAGAAAGAACAATATGGATAGATTGCGATGTTATACAAGCAGATGGAGGTACAAGAACAGCTTCAATAACTGGTGCCTTTATTGCCCTTGTTGATGCTGTAAATAAACTTGATAAGGAAGTAAATTTTGAAGTTTATCCAATTAAAAACTATGTTGCAGCAATAAGCGTTGGTATAGTTGACGATATACCTATGATAGATTTATGCTACTTAGAAGATTCAAGTGCAAAGGTTGATATGAATGTTGTTATGACAGATAAGAACGAGTACATAGAAATTCAGGGGACAGGAGAAGATAGACCATTTTCAAAGAAGGAACTTACAAAGTTATTAGAACTTGCAGAGGCAGGACTTAATGAAATATTTATGTTACAAAAGAAGGTATTAGGTGAAGATGGTATTAGAGTAGGAGAGAGAAGGGAGATTGCAGATGAGGTTAATAGTAGCGAGCAACAACGATCATAAGGTTAAGGAAATTAAGGATATACTAAAGCCACTTGGATTAGAAGTTGTATCATTAAAGGATGCGGGAATTGACGTTGAAGTTGTAGAGGATGGAAAAACCTTTGAGGAAAATGCATATAAGAAGGCAAAGACAATACACGATTTAACAGGGGAGTCAGTTCTTGCGGATGATTCAGGCCTTGAGGTATATGCATTAGATAATGCTCCTGGTGTATATTCTGCAAGGTTTGCGGGTGAAGAATGTAATTATGACAAGAATAATGAAAAATTATTAAAGTTGTTAGAAGATGTGGACGATAAAGATAGAGGCGCAAGATTTGTTTGTACAATGATTCTTATAACAAAAGATGGAGAAGTAATAAAATCAGTTGGTACCGTTGAGGGAGTTATCTCAAGGTATAAAAGAGGAAATAATGGCTTTGGATATGATCCGCTGTTTATAGTTCCTGAGATAAATAAAACCTTTGCAGAACTTTCAGAGGAAGAAAAAAATAAGATTAGTCATAGAGCAAGGGCATTAGATAATTTAAAGGAGCTTTTAGAAGATTATTTTGCAAATAGGTCATAGGGGGGAAATATTTTGAAGATTGCAGTGGTCAGTGATTCTCACGGAAATTTATACTCCCTTGATAGAGCTTTAAGTAAGATAGGGGAGTTTGATATGATAGTTCATCTTGGGGATCATTTTAATGATATTATTAAGGTTAATGAGAAATATAAAAAACCAATAGAATATATATGTGGTAACAACGATTATGGTAAGGATGTGAAATATGAAAAGATAATAGAAGTGTGTGGTAAGAAAATATTATTGGTACACGGCCACCGATATGATGTTTATTATAATATATTAAAGCTTTATTTAAAGGCTCTTGAGGAAAAGGTGGATATTGTTTTATATGGACATACCCACGTACAAAGGATAGACAGAGAAGGAGATGTTTTATTTGTAAATCCAGGAAGCACATCAAGACCAAGGGATGGTATGCCAGGTGCAGCAGTCCTTAATATTAGTGAAGATGGAGAAGTAGAGGTTAATACCTTAAGATTTACGATAGAGTAAAAAAATAACATCAAAAAAGGGTATTGACGAATTTATTTTTATGTATTATACTTTATTATGTCAGTCGGGGTGTGGCGCAGATGGGAGCGCGCGTGGTTTGGGACCATGAGGTCGCAGGTTCAATCCCTGTCACCCCGACCACTTGCGGGTGTAGCTCAATGGTAGAGTCCCAGCCTTCCAAGCTGGTTGTGTGGGTTCGATTCCCATCACCCGCTCCAAGATATGCGCCTTTAGCTC
>NZ_KI421441.1:4430-76129 GCF_000472625.1 Caloramator sp. ALD01 | reverse complement strand
ATATAGTAAGGATGGTCAACTTAATTATGCATCAAAAGGCCACCCTTAGCTTTGCTACGCCCTAAAATGAGGAAATAATAAAAATAGGGCTCAAAAACAAAGCCCTATATAGATTGAATTAACAAATATTAATATATTTTTAATGCTACGCATTTTACATTAATAACTTTTTATGCATTTTATTAAATTAAGTTGAATATTTATAAAAAACGTCATTAAAAGCCACTATTTTTTCGGAGCTCTTGGTGGCACCTATATTGTTATTCAGCCTTTATTTCAGCTAAGCAGTTTTTGCAGATATTTTTTCCCTTGAAGTTAACAACATCTCTTGCATCTCCGCAGAATATGCAAGCTGGTTGATACTTCTTAAGGATTATCATTTCTCCGTCAACATAGATTTCAAGTGCGTCCTTCTCAGCTATGTCAAGTGTTCTTCTAAGTTCGATTGGAATAACTACTCTACCAAGTTCGTCTACTCTTCTAACTACTCCTGTGGACTTCATATGTACTACCTCCTTCAACAATCTTCGACATTTCTTAATTAGATAATAACAAAGTTACCATTAAAAGTCAATGACTTTAACTTAATTTTTCTAATTAATTTAATAAAATATTTTAATTAACAATTTGGTAAGCTCTTACCTTTATTTTGTCCCTTATTTCAAATATTATGAATTTAGTGTAGAATATTTTAAAGAGGTGAATGTATTATGTTTGATGAATTGAAGAAGAAATTGGAAAATTTAAATTCTATTTTAAAGGATAAAAATAAAGGATTAGATAGAAATAATATAAAGGAGTATCTTATAAAAAACGATATTGCTACAATAAAAAAATCAAAAAAATTAAATGAACAGGAATTAAGGGCTGTTTCCTGTGATAAAGGTGTTGTTGCTGTTGATGGTAGTATAAATAATTTTGGTGGATTATATCCCCACTATATTTCATTAATCAGAGCTGTGGCACTTTGTACAAAGGGATATAAGGCGGAGTATGAAGATATTTATACACCTTTATTAGAGGAAAATATGACTCAAGATGAGGATGCAATAAAAAGAAGAGCAACAATGTCTAAAATGGAAATTAAGGCAGCAATGGATGCCATAAATAATTGTGAGGCTAATATTATTTTTATGGATGGTTCTTTACTTCATTATAAAATAGACTGTCCCTATGAATGGGATGAACTCAAAAAATCTGCTCTTTATAAAAATAAAATAATAGTAGGGATAACAGAAGAAGTAAAAACAAAGGATATTGGTGAGATACTTATAAAAGATGGACAACTTTATGATGAGTTTATCTATGATAGGGAGATACTCTTTAATATGTTAAGCGAAGGTGAGTATCTATATTTGAAAAAGGAAATAAAAACCAGAAAAAAGGATAGTGGCATTAAAAGTTTTTATGCAAGGTTTTCAGATGATCCTCAGGCTATAGGAATTGATTTTTTAAAGGAACAGGAGGCTGTATCAGAAGGTATATTGAGTTTAATATATACACTTACATTTAGTAAATCAAGGGGAATTCCTTATTTGATTGATTTAGTTGATGTTGAAACAAAGGTTACAGATGAAAAGTTAAAGGCTCTAATAGATGGCTATTTAGATAAAGAAGTTGTAGAAGTTTACTTTAATCCAAAGAGAAATAAGAGGGGGTATTAATTATGCAGGTTGTTGGAATTACCAATCAGCAGGAAGTATTTGTTGTTTCAGATAAAACACCATTTAAAATAAATCAAATACTTGTTATAAATGATGAAAGACAGGGACTTTTAAGAGGCGAAGTTGTAGAAACCAGTGCATATAACAGGTTTATTCCGCTTGATATAAATGGGGATTTTGTGGATAAAAGTGTGATTGCCTCATTGAAAGCGTTAGGGTACAGTATAGATGAAAATACCCTTTATATAGCAAAGGTAAGGCTTATGGTAGAGGCAGAATATCCAATACAGGTAGGTTCGGAGGTTAGAGTGCCAAAGTTTGATGAGGTTAAGGACCTACTTTTAAAGTCAAAAATTGAATCAGGACTTGTACTTGGAGTTATAAAAAGTTCTGAGGAGCTCTACGATACAATGGAGTATGAACTTAAAGACAGATTTTTACTATATCAAGATGGAAAAATCATAAATCAAAATGGTGTTCCTTTTATATTTGATATAGCTTCAATGCAGCAGTATCCGCATATAGGTATTTTTGGAGGTTCGGGTTCAGGAAAATCCTTTGGTCTTAGGGTTATACTTGAGGAACTGATGAAGAAAAATATACCAACAGTTGTACTTGATCCCCATTTTGAAATGAATTTTAGAGAGAACCAAAAGGATATAGATATTAAATATCAATATGATTTTATTGATAGATTTGAATGCTTAGAGATAGGAAAGGCAGTAGGTGTAAAATTTGATAATTTAACTAATAGGGATTTAATAAATCTTATTGGAGCAGCATCTGCAGGTACGTTGACTGATTCAATGACTAATGTAATAGAGCAGGTGCATAAGAATAAGGATACCTATTTCTCCTTTGAGAGGAGATTATCTCTATTGAAGGAGGCACTTGAGATAGGAAGTGAAAAAAAGATTTTAGATAGAAAGGCAAAATGCGATGACGATATGGATGCAGGTAAGTTCGATGAAATGATTGAGGTATATAGAGAGTTTGGAAGTTTACCACCTCAATCGGTTAATGGTGTGTTGTGGAGATTACAGAGATTGTATAAGGATGGTATATTTACAAATGATATAACAAGAGTAGAAAAGTGTTTAAAGGATGGAAAAATTGCAGTTGTACAAGGCCCTATTAAGTTATTAAATGTGTTTTCAACCTATTTAATTTCAAACATTTATCATAAGAGAAGGGATTATAGAGATTCTGTTCAAAGAGGTGAGAAGAAGGACTTTTTCCCACCATTTATAATAGCCTTTGATGAGAGCCACAATTTTGCTCCAAAGGGATATGATACACCATCAAAGTCAATAATAAAGGAGATTGCACAGGAAGGTAGAAAATATGGAGTGTTTTTAATTCTTGCAACACAGCGTCCGACACTCCTTGATGAAACGGTTACAGCACAGCTGAATACAAAGCTTGTGTTTAGAACAGTAAGGGCATCGGACATTGCAACAATAAAGGAAGAGACGGATATAACAAATGAAGAAGCAAAAAGACTACCATATTTGAGAAGTGGGGATGTTTTTATATCCTCGGCTCTATTTGGAAGAACAGTACCTGTTAGAATAAGACTTTCACACACAACAACCAGCCATACTCAAAATCCATTTGACGAGCTATTAAGTTTTAGGGATAAAAAGTATGAAGAAGTGTATCAAGAGATAGAAAAGTTTTTGCCAATTTATACAACTGACCTTTTAAATATATTATCTAAGGTAAATAGGGATAAAATAAAGGATATAGAGGATTTAAAGTATTACTTAGATGAATTATCTAAAAGAGGTTTTATAACCAAAAACAGTGCATTTTTAGGAGAATACTATGACAGAAAGTAGGAGATGATTATGATGTATTTAGACATAATAAAGCAATACAGCAGGCAAAACAATATTCCTATATATTTAGTTGGTGGTGCTGTAAGGGATATTTTGATAAATAGAGAAGTACAGGACTATGATTTTACCACTTCTTGTTATATGGAGGTGGCAGAATATTTTAGTAAAAACACAAATGGAAAATTGATTAAACTACACGATGATGTATACAGGGTAGTTGTAGATGGGATGGTTTTTGATTTTTCAAATTTTAAGGGAGAGAACATAAAGAAGGATTTAAAAAACAGAGATTTTACAATAAATGCAATAGCCTATGATTTAGTTAAGGAGGAATATATAGACGTACTTGGGGGCATTGAGGATATTAAAAAGAAGATAATAAGGCACACATCAGAAAATATTATAAAGGATGATGCCTTAAGAATCTTAAGGGCATATAGGTTAAAGGGAGAATTAGGGTTTAATATTGATGATGAGACTATAGAATTGTTTAATAGGGATGTAGAATATATAGAAGTTATAAAGGGTGAGAGAATAGTTGATGAACTTTTTAAAATACTAAAATTTAAAAATAGCTATGATTATATACAAATGTTAGACGATATAGGGGTTATAGAAAAAATATTTCCTATTATGAAGGAAATGAAAAGGATAGGTAAATGCAAATATCATCTTGTTGACGCCTATACCCACTCAACCCTAACACTTAAGTTTTTAGAGGATAGGTACCAAGAACTTTACGATACTAAATGGGGATACAAGATAAAAGAGTATCTTGAGGAGAATATTGGAACCTCCAAAAGATTAGAAGTTTTAAAGCTTGCGGCATTTTTACACGATATAGGCAAAGTAAAGGCTTTTAAGGATATAGATGGAAAAATTACATTTAAAGGACACGATGTTACAGGAATTGATGAATTTAACTCAATATTAAAAAGGCTTCCTATGTCTAATTCAAAGGCAGCATTGATTAAATCTGTTATAAAGGGGCATATGAGGATACTTGGACTTTTTAAGCAGGGAGCAAGTGACAAGGCACTATATAAGTTAATAAAGGATTTTGGTATAAATTTACCATCGGTATTAATAGTATCATTATATGACGTTCTTGCTACAAGGAGTCTTCTTGATGAAAATGGTGAAAGTGATAAATATTTTGAATTTGTTATAGGTTTGATAGATAGATATTACGACTATATGCAAAAGAAGGATAGTTTTATTTCAGGAGAGGATGTATGTAGCATATTAAACATTGAAGGACCAAGGGTTGGGGAAATATTAGAAAGGACAAATGAGCTTATATTTAGAAACAAAATAAACTCAAGGGAAGAGGCAATTGAATTTATAAAAAGTAACAAATAAAAAGCATAAGTTTTATTATAAATAGTTAATCCCCTAAGAAAGAGTAACTCCTTCTTGGGGATTCTTTATCTACATATATATTATGATGCTCTTTTAATTTTCTCAAAAGGCTCTTTAGATATATTTATGGTATATCCATCTTTACTTTCAATAATCTGGAATTCACAATTGCAAGCATCTGCATCTGATGACCACAAATAATAATCTATTTTAAGACCATCGATGTTTATTGATTTTTTTAAATTAACTATACCATACGTGGAAAACCATTTTAGAAGTGAGGATAAATCTAAATGTTCTGCTACTTTATATATTTCGAGCCTTTGTTTTGATATGTTAGTAAGTGGGAATTTTTTTATGAGTGTTCCATATCTTATCTTAAAAAGTTGAAGGTCTTCAAAGTATTCTATTTTTCTTGGATTATCCCTATGGAATAATTCATAGACACCACAGTAATTTCTACGGAGTACACGCACGTCCCCATCATATACTTCAACGTCGATCCATTTTCCTCTCTTTAGATTTTTAACTTCCATTGGCTTTAAAATCATCCAAACCACCCCCGTTAATTTTTGAGGTTTCTAATTATATATTAACATAGTCTATGTAAATGGTGGTTAATGTTATGTTAATTTTAAGATAAGTCAAAATTTTTGTCAATAAAAATAAATACTAATTTTGTTAAGATTCGTATATATTTTTAAGGAGAACACGTTATAGGAGTATAAAATGGTTAATATTATATGGTTTTTAATGATTATATTTGGCATATTGGTTAGTTTTTTTTATAATCCAGTTGACTTTACAAATATAATCGCACAGTCGGCAGAAAGTTCTGTAAAGCTCTGTATTAGCCTTCTTGGTATTATGGCTATATGGTCGGGCATAATGAAACTTTGCGAAAAATCAGGACTTATAGAATTATTTTATGCAATGCTAAGATTACCTATGAAAATTCTTTTCCCAAATCTTGAAAACAAAAATAAAAAGGCTCTGTACTTTATAGTAATGAATATTGCAAGTAATATGCTGGGGCTTTCAAATGCGGCAACTCCCTTTGGAATTAAAGCTATGGAGGAGATGCAAAAAATTAACATTAAAAAGGATACTGCATCGGATTATATGATTAAATTCATTATTATAAATAGTGCTTGCATACAGCTAATTCCAGCAACAGTAATATCAATAAGGGCTAATTTAGGTTCCTCTTCTCCATCAAGCATAATAGGCCCTACAATTGCAGTTAGTATATTAACACTATTTATAGCACTATTTCTTGAAGCAATATTTAGAAGGTGGTATAAATGATTTCAATATATTTTGTACCTGCTTTTATTTTATTTGTGCTTATATATTCAATGTTTAAGGGTGTTAAAGTATATGAAGTTTTTGTTGATGGTGCAAAGGACGGGTTTAAAACTGTTTTTAATATAGCTCCATTTCTTTTGACAATGATATTTGCAATAGATGTATTTAGACGTTCGGGTGCCCTTGATTTGTTTATTAAATTGCTAACTCCAATAAATAATTTGCTTAATATACCTTCAGGAGTAGTTCCTATGATTTTAATAAAACCCCTATCTGGAAGTGGCGCTATATCTGTTATGACAGATATAATGAAGACCTATGGAGTTGATTCAACAGAAGGGTTTATCGCAGCTCTTATAATGGGCTCAAGTGAGACAATTTTTTATACAATATCTTTATACTTTGGAAGTATCGGAGTCAAGAAAATAAGGCACGCTCTAATAGTAGCTTTAATTGCACATATAATAAGCTGCATTATAGTTTGTAACTTTATATGGATATTTCGGTAGACAGAACTAATTATATATTTTTATATTACATCAACTTAATATTTTGATATATAATATATAAGTACAAAGGAGGAGATAAATTTGAGGGATTTAACGAAGGGAAATGAGATAAAGCAAATAATATATTTTGCAATACCAATGCTTTTAGGAAATCTTCTTCAAACTCTTTATAATACCGTAGATAGTATTTGGGTAGGTAAAGGTGTCGGAGAAAAGGGGCTTGCAGCAGTAACAGTAAGCTTCCCAATACTATTTATGCTCATTTCACTAATTATGGGAGTAACTATGGGTAGTAGTATTATTATCTCCCAATACTTTGGTGCTAAGGATTATGAAAATGTTAAAAAGTCAATAAATACAACACTTTATTTTTTACTAATTTCTTCTGTTATAGTTACAATTTTAGGGGTAATCGTTTCAAAGCCTGTATTAATTTTAATAAATACACCAGCTTCTATTTTGAATGATTCAAATAAATATCTAATAATAATGTTTTTAGGTATGGTGTTTATGTTTGGATATAATGGAGTTGCAGCAATATTAAGAGGTATGGGGGATTCAAAGACGCCTTTATACTTCTTAATGATAGCAACAGTTATAAACATAATACTTGATCCTATATTTATTTTTGTATTTAAGCTTGGTGTTGTAGGGGCTGCAGTTGCAACAGTTATAGCACAGGCTGTTTCCTTTATTTTCAGCGTAAATTACATAAACAAAAAGCACGAACTGTTTAAAATTAAATTAGACAGTATAAAATCAGATAGGGAAATATTAAAGAAAATAATAAAAATAGGCATACCAATGGGAGTACAGCAGACTTTGGTATCGCTGGCTATGGTATTTTTAAATTCAATTATAAATGTATTTGGAGTAGATGCAATGGCAGCCTTTGGTGCAGCAGGAAGAATAGACTCATTTATGTCTATGCCAATAATGAGTTTAAGTGCTGCTGTATCCTCATTTACTGGACAAAATTTAGGGGCAAATAAGAAGGATAGAGTGGTTAGGGGATTTAGAGGAACGCTTTTAATAGGGGTTTTGCTCTCTATTATAATTGCTTCCCTTGCGATAATATTTGCCAAACCTCTTATAAGTGTATTTAACTCTAAAAAAGAAGTGGTTGCCTTTGGAGTTGATTATTTGAAAATAGTTGGTATGTTCTATTTTACATTTGCCTTTATGTTCATAGTGTCAGGTGTAATAAGAGGTTCTGGAGATACAATGGTACCTATGATAACAAGCCTAATTGCACTTTGGGGAATTAGAGTTCCCCTTGCAAAATATCTTTCAAGCAGTATAGGTATTAATGGTGTTTGGTGGTCTATAGGCATTGGATGGGTAGTAGGAAGCACACTAAATTACATTTATTATAGAACAGGAAGATGGGAGAAGAAGGTAGTAGTAAAAAAATCTTAATAATGGCATCCTCATCACTTATAACTTTTAACCCCATAAAGGATTTATATTCTATAAATCCTTTATGGGGTTTTGTGTATTTATTATAAAATATTAAGGTATATTTTAAAATTTTACGACAACTTTAATGTTTTTTTGACAAAATATTGATATAATATAATTAAACAAAGGTAATTTGAGGAGAGCTATATATGAAAAAAAGTATCAGGTTTTTTGTTATTACATTGATAATGATTTCATCACTGGTACCTCTTTTGACTTTTGCATTTTTGTTTTTCAATAATACCTTTAACTTTTTTATATCTAATGATAAAAGGAATATACAATCCGTGCTTGAAAAGGAAAAAAAGTATATTGAAAGGTTTGTAGAGGTTAATATTAAAGATGTTAAGTTAGTTGCAACATCTGATAACGTAAAAACCCTTAAAAGGGAAGAGATAATAGATGTATTTAAGAGGGTAATGAATGTAAGAGATGATTTTCAGAAGATGAAATTTATAAAAAAGAATGGTGAAGTTTTAGAGGTTCATAGAGATGGGAGAATAAGAGAATATAAAAAGGCACAGCTTGATTATTTTGATAAATATGCAATTGAACACGGAGATATTGCCTTTTATACAAACGAAGAGGATAACACAGCTTATATGTGCTTTGCATCGAATTTTTTAATAGGCCAAGAAGTATATGCAACTTGTATTGCATATATGCCAACGGATACAGTAGATTTTTTTACTCATAATATCAATTTAGATGCAATTGCAGAGATATATATAATGGACAGTAGAGATAAGTTCTTAATTAAAAAAGCAGATAAAAATTTCAATCAAAATCCTGAAATAATGTTGCCAATAAAAAACTCAGACTGGACTTTAGTTGCCGACATAAACAATCAATATTTTAAGGATATACTCTATAAGAACATACTTTTAAAGATTATTGTGTTTTTAGTATTTATTATCATTTCTATCATTCCAATTGCAAACTATATAGCAAATCAAGTACAGGAGGTAATTGGAGAAATAATAGATTCTATTGACAATAAGAAAAGGATAGAGGGTAAAAATATATTCTTTTATAAAATATATGAATTTAGTAGATTAAAATCTCAAATAAACAAATTTTTCGGATACATTAACAAAGGTTAGGGTGGGTTAAGATGTTTAAAAGATTAAAGGTAGTTATAACGTTATTTTTATTAGCAATTTCTATACTTCCGCTAATAATGTTCTCGTCTACTTTTCTTTTATCAGTAACCAATACTTTTACAGAAAATGATGAAAAAAATTTAATAGAGGTACTAAATAGAAACAAGAGATATCTTGAGGCCTTTGTTGAAATGAATATAAACGATATGAGGCTGCTTTCCAATTCGGATAACTTAAAGACCTATAAAAGAGATGAGATAGAAGGGGTATTGAGAAGATTTTTGTTAACAAGAGAAGAATATACTAAACTTAAGTATATAGATAAAGATGGATGGATTATAGAGGTTAGAAGAAGTTTAGCATTATATAAGAAATATGATAGTTTAAATGTTAAGGAAAGTCTTTTATTTAACAATGGTTCCTTTTGCACAGTAATTGAAGAAGATGGAGTAGATTATGTTGCATTTTCAGCACCATATAGAGAAGATGGAAGATATGGTGTAGTTGTTGGATATATTGATTCAAAAAAGTTTGATTATATTTTGAAGGATTATAATTTAGTTGGTTTAGGCAATATAATCATACAGGATAGTTTTGGAAAGAATCTGTTTAGGATGTCTAAAGAGGATAAAAAATATAAGGAAGACATAATAGAACCAATAAAAAATACAGATTTTAGTATGATTGTTACAATAGATAGACAGGACATAAGAAATGAATTTTTGAATGACCTATTTAAAAAGGTTGCACTATATTTCTTTTTAACTGTGGTTTTGGCAATAGTATTTGCCTATATAATTTCCGAATCAATAAACAAATATATAAATAGAGTAATAGTCAGCATAACAACTCTAACAAGAATAAAAAGTTCAGATAGTATGCTTGACAATATAGAAGAAGTTGAAGTATTTAAAAATAAATTTAATGAAATAATTGAAAGATTAAATAAGGACAAAATAGATTTAAGTGATAAAGTTAATTTAGATTCGTTAACAGGTTTATACAACAAGAGGTTTTTGATGGAACAGTTATCATCTAAACTTGATGAGGATAGTGTGGACACATATTTTATGATGGCAGATATAGATTATTTTAAAAGAATAAATGATACTTATGGACATATGGTTGGGGATAAAGTATTAAAGGCTTTATCTAATATTTTAAAGGAGGGCATAAGAGAAGGAGACTATGCAATAAGGTTTGGGGGAGAAGAGTTCCTATTAGTTATTACAGGTGTAACTAAAAAGGATGCCCTAAATATAGCAGAAAGACTTAGAAAAAAAGTAGAGTCCTTCACATACCAAGAAGATAATTTGAATATAAAGTTTACAATTAGCATTGGTGTTACAAAATATAAAAACAACATAGACTATTCAATAGATTTAGCAGATGAGGCACTTTATAATGCTAAAAAGTCAGGAAGAAACAGGGTAATATATAAAGAGGCGTAAAAAATAAAGAAGCGGGAAAAATAAGTATGAGGTGTTATTATGGAAAAGATTTTACTTATTGTTTCCCGCTCTGCTGCTTTTTTGATAGATTGGATTGTATTTATCATAGTTTATTTAATATTATCAGAACTGGGTGCATATGCATATATTCTATCTCTATTTGCTTTATTTATATATAGAGTATTTATGCAGGCTAAATTTGGGCAGACATTAGGTATGATGCTTTTAAAGGTTAGACTTTCTGATTATTCCTATAAAATTGCTCTTAAAAGAGAGATATTTAGAATAGCCTCAAGCTTTTTTTACATAGGTTACCTATATGCCCTTTTTGACAAAAAACTTAGAACCCTTCACGATATATCCTCAGGCGTTTATGTGGACTATGTGGATAAAAAAAGGGAGGAAACAAATACAAATAAATTAATACTATATATTTCATACTTTTTACTAATAGTTTCAATGTTAAAGGGTACCTCAAGATTTTTATTAGATGAAATTGGACAATTTGGACTTGAAAAATATGCCATATCGGATGAATACTTTCAAAGCTTTGAGGGAGATAACCTTTTAAGCTTATCCCAAGAGGAACTTTATCTTAAAACTGTAGGGCGTAGATATACTGCTATAATCGATGAGGGTGGGAAAAAGGTAATCTATAGAATATCAAATAAGTTAAAATACACAGAGGTATATAGGTTAAATAAAAATGGAGATGAATTCATAGGGGAATATAAATTTAAAGTTGATTTTCCTATTCAATTCATAGAGAGTGTAAACTATAGAGGTGAAGACAATTTTTGTGCAGTAACTCCAAAGGGAGAACTTATTATATTTTCAAACTGGGGAGATATATATGCAAAAAAATATATAAAAAATAAAGATGTTGTGAATATAAAAACTGGGGATTTAGATAAAGATGGATTAGATGAAATAGTAATATTGAATAGAAATGCAGATATTGAAATATATAAATTAAATAAAGGCGAATTAAGCACAATGTTTTTTGGTAAAATTGGAGAGGATATTTTACCATCTGCCTTTATGATTGAGGATGGAATAATTGTTTTATCAAAGGGTGAAAATAAGACAAATATATATAAATATGATTTTAAGGAAGGGCAATTTATATATAAATTTAAAAGGCAAATCAAAAGAAAGGATATAACAAATATATTTAAATTTGATGGTGGATATTTAATAAATAATATTGCACGAAATAATATGATGTTTAAGGTAGGAAATATACAAATCTTTGAGGTATTAGATACTAATTTTAAAATAAAATATAATTTTGGAAAAAGACCTGCAAGAAGATATTCCTATATGGTAAGGATAGTGGAGGAAGTTTGTGATATAGATGGAGACGGTTTAGATGAATTGGTTGTAAAATCTATTGGAAAAGATGATGTTATGGGGCATTCCTATAGAATTGAAGTATATAAACAAAATAAATTTTTACTGATGATAAATAGGATATTAACCCTGTGGTCTTGACAAAAACTATCAAATTTTGTACATTAATCTTAATAATGTTAAATGCTTTGAAGGAGAGAGTAACATAATACCGTGTCAAAAGAGAGCTGGGGTAGGTGAAAGCCAGCGGCATAGGGTTATGTGAAGATGGCTCTGGAGCACAGCAGTCGATATGTAGGCTGTTGCGGCATTGCCGTTATCCAAATTAAGGCCGAAAGGCGAAGTAGGGTGGTACCGCGATACCTCGCCCCTATATGGGGCGAGGTTTACTTTTTTATAGTATAAAAATTATAAAGTATAATAAATAATATTTCAAAAACAGATAAGTCTATAAACAATAGAAAGGAGAGAGAGATATGGAAAATAAGAGATTTTATATCACAACCCCAATTTATTATCCAAGTGATAAGCTACATATCGGTAATACCTATACAACTGTTGCAGCAGATGCATTGGCAAGATTCAAGAGATTAACAGGATATGATGTAATGTTTTTAACAGGAACAGATGAACACGGACAAAAGATACAAAGAATAGCAGAAAAAAATGGTGTTACTCCTAAAGAATACGTTGATAGGATTGTTGCTTCAATTAAGGAACTTTGGAAGACAATGAACATATCCTATGACAAATTTATAAGAACTACAGATGATTATCACGAAAAGGCAGTTCAATACATATTTAAAAAGCTATATGACAAGGGAGATATATACAAGGGATATTATGAAGGCTGGTACTGCACTCCTTGTGAATCCTTCTTTACAGAAACACAGCTAAAGGATGGTAAGTGTCCAGACTGTGGAAGAGATGTAGAATGGACGAAGGAAGAAGCGTATTTCTTTAAGCTATCTAAATATCAAGATAGATTACTAAAGTATATTGAGGAACATCCAGAATTCATTCAACCTGAAAGTAGAAAGAATGAAATGATAAATAACTTCCTAAAACCAGGACTTGAGGATTTATGCGTGTCAAGAACATCCTTTACTTGGGGAGTACCTGTAGAGTTTGATCCAAAGCACGTTGTATATGTTTGGATAGATGCCCTTGCAAACTACATAACTGCGTTAGGATATGGAAGTGAAGATGATACATTATACAAAAAATATTGGCCTGCAGATGTACATCTTGTAGGAAAGGATATAATAAGATTCCATACAATTATTTGGCCAATAATGCTTATGGCACTTGATTTACCACTACCAAAGCAGGTTTTTGGACACGGATGGCTGCTTGTTGATGGTGGAAAGATGTCAAAGTCAAAGGGAAATGTTGTAGATCCTGTTGTTCTTACAGAGCATTTTGGTGTTGATGCAGTAAGATACTATCTTTTAAGAGAGATACCATTTGGTCAAGATGGACAGTTTACAAATGAAATGTTTATAAAGAGAATAAACTCAGATCTTGCAAATGACCTTGGAAACCTTGTATCAAGAACATTAACAATGGTTGAAAAGTATTTCGATGGAGAAGTTTCAAGAGGACAAGAGGGTCAATATGATGATGAATTAAAGATTCTTGCAGTAGAGACTCCAACAAAAGTTGAAGAGCTTATGAATAAATACAGAATAAGTGATGCAATGGATGAAATATGGAAACTAATTTCAAGAGCAAACAAGTATATAGATGAAACTATGCCTTGGGTTCTTGCAAAGGACGAAAACAGCAAGGATAGACTTAAGGAAGTTTTATACAACCTATCAGAGACAATAAGATTTGTGACTACATTATTACAACCATTTATGCCAGATACAGCAGAAAAAATAAAAAATCAGTTTAACTTTGATGATTTAACTTGGGATTCAATTAAGACATTTGGAAACATTAAAAATGGAACAAGAGTAAAAAGAGGAGAACTTCTATTCCCAAGAATAGATGTTGAAAAGAAGCTTGAGGAACTTGAAAAGTTGAATAAAAAGGAAGAGAAGAAGGAGGAGAAGAAGATGGAACCTATAAAGAGTGAAATTACAATAGATGATTTTTCAAAAATAGATTTAAGGGTTGCTAAGGTTTTAGAGTGTGAAAGAATAGAGGGAGCAGATAAACTTCTAAAGTTAAAGGTTGATTTAGGTGGAGAGCAAAGACAGGTTGTTTCAGGAATTGCAAAACACTTTAAACCAGAAGAGCTTATTGGAAAAAATGTTATATTAGTTGCTAACTTAAAGCCTGTAAAATTAAGAGGAGTAGACTCCTATGGAATGATTTTAGCAGCTTCAACTTCAGATAAAGAAAAGCTTGTTCTTGCTACAGTTGATGGCGATATAGAAACTGGTGCACAGGTTAAGTAAGGAGTGATAGCTTGATATTCGATACACACGCACACTATGACGATGAAGCCTTTAATGAAGATAGAGAAGAGGTTATAGACAAAATAAAGAAAGCAGGTGTTGGACTTGTACTAAATTGTGGTGCAAGTATTGAAGGGTGTTTTAATACAGTAGAACTTGCACAAAAATATGACTTTTTCTATGGTGCAGTTGGTCTTCATCCCCACGAGGCAGAAAAGAAGAATGATTTAAACGTTA
This sequence comes from Caloramator sp. ALD01, assembly GCF_000472625.1. Lineage (NCBI taxonomy): Bacteria > Bacillati > Bacillota > Clostridia > Eubacteriales > Clostridiaceae > Caloramator > Caloramator sp. ALD01. The sequence goes on along the minus strand of NZ_KI421441.1, from coordinate 61,432 downwards.
TTGGGGATTTACTTTCAAAGAATAAGATTGTTGCAGTTGGAGAAATTGGACTTGATTATTACTATCCCCACGATAGAGAAAAACAAAAAAGACTATTTATGGAGCAGATGGATTTAGCAAGGCAGTTAAATAAGCCAGTTGTAATTCACGATAGAGATGCCCACGAGGATACTTTAAAGATTATTAAAGAGTTTAAGGGGGTTACAGGGGTTCTTCACTGTTATTCCGGAAGCTATGAGTTTGCGAAGGAAGTTGTTAAACTTGGGTATTTTTTAGGCTTCACAGGAGTAGTTACCTTTAAAAATGCTAAAAAAACTGTGGAGGTTGTACAAAATATACCCCTTGAATATATTTTAGTTGAAACTGACTGCCCTTATATGGCACCAGAGCCTAATAGGGGAAAAAGAAATGATTCTTCATATTTAATTTATGTAATAGATAAGATTTCAAAGATAAAGGAACTTGATTATAAAAAGGTGGAGGAGACTACATATAAGAATGGTTTAAGGGCTTTTAATCTATAAGCCCTTAAATTAATTTTTTGTAAAAAATAATGAAAAGTGAATAATTGGGTTTTATTTTTTGCAATTTTTGTATATAATATTAACAAGTTGCCTCCGTGCTGGGAATAGAGTGTATAAATGCAATCATTTTTGTTTATAATTTTTTATATAAAATATGCCAAGTATAGGCATTTAAGAATTTTCCAGCTTGGGAAGCTGGGGCATTTGACAAATTATGTCGAAATGTGTATAATGTGATAGTTGTCCCTGGTCCCAATAAGGAGGTGTTAATATGAGCAATATGACCTCTAAGGTAAAGACCAGAATAATAGGTAATCCCAGGTTTCTAGGCATTGTAACCGCCTGTGTAGTTGCCTTTTTAATTCTTTATGTTCAGTCAGAGAAAACAGTAACAATAGTAGATGGTAAAGAAGTAGTTAAGGTGGCTACCTTTAAGGCAAGGGTTAAGGATGTCTTAGTGTCTTGTAATGTTAATGTAGGAGACAAGGATAAGGTTACACCTGGGCTTGACAGTAAAGTAGAAGATGACACTATTATAAATATAAAAAGAGCAGTTCCAGTTACCATCCAGGTTGATGGTAAAGTAATAACAATAAAAACTGCTCAAGACAAGGTAGAAGACGTACTACAAGAAGAAGGTATTGTCCTAAATGAAAAGGACAAAGTATCTCCATCCTTAACATCTAAGGTAGAACAAGGAACCAATATTAAAATAACAAGGGTAGAAGAAAAAATCATAACAAAAACCGAAAGAATACCTTATACTATAGTAAGAAAGGCAAATAATAACCTTGCAAAGGGGACAACCGAAGTTCTACAGGATGGTCAAGATGGAGAGAAGGAAATCATAACAAAGGTAGTATATGAAGATGGGAAAGAAATCTCAAGACAAGTTGTAGCACAAAACGTAAAAAAGGCTCCAGTAAATAAAGTTATAGCATACGGAACACTTGCTTGGATATCAAGAGGTGAGAGCAAGATATTCTATGTTCAAAAGTTTAGAATGAGAGCAACCTGTTATACTTCAAGCTACGAAGATACAGGTAAGATGCCTGGAAGCCCTGGATTTGGAAGAACCGCAACGGGTACAATAGCAAGAAGAGATGAAGATGGCTATAGTACAGTTGCAGTAGACCCTGATGTTATACCACTTGGAACAAAGCTATATATTCCTGGCTATGGATTTGCAATAGCAGAGGACACAGGTGGTGCAATTAAGGGTAAAAAGATTGACCTTTATTTTAATCCAGGAAGCCGTGAATACAGAACCTGGGGAGTTAGATATGTAGATGTTTATGTTTTAAAATAAGGTGGATTTCCACCTTATTTTTTTGTATAATTAATAGGTTGTGTAGAAGTATAATAAAAGAGGTGTTTAATTTGATTAAAGAAGTTATAGTTGTAGAAGGAAGAGATGATTTAATTAAGGTAAAACAGGCAGTTGATGCAGATGTTATAGTTACAAGTGGTTTTGGAATTACAGAAAAAACAATAGAGAGGATAAGGGAAGCACAAAAAACAAGAGGTGTTATAATATTTACTGACCCTGATTATGCAGGAGAGAAGATAAGAAGAACAATATCAGAAAAGGTAAAGGGATGTAAACACGCATATATGCCAAGGGATAGAGCTATTAAAAATGGAGACATAGGAGTTGAGAATGCAAGCATAGAGAGCATAAGGGACGCCTTAAATAAAGTTCAAACAGAGATTGAAAATCCTAAGATAGAGTTTACAATGGAGGATATCATAAAATACGGACTTGCTGATACAGAAAACGCATCTGAACTTAGGGATGAAGTTGGGAAAATTTTAGGAATAGGATATGGAAATGCAAAACAGTTTCTAAATAGATTAAATAGATACGGTATAAAAAGAGAAGATTTTGAAAGAGCTGTATATAGAGCAAAGGAGGGAAAAGAATGAGTCTTGCTTCAAAAACTAAAGATATAGTAAAGCATTTTGAATTTAAATTCAGTAAGAGTTTAGGACAAAACTTTTTAATAGACCAAAATATTCTTAATAAAATTGTTGATTCTGCAGAGCTTGATGAAAATAGTACTGCTATTGAGATAGGGCCTGGTATTGGTGTTTTAACTCAGGAGATGGCAAGAAGATGTAAAAAGGTTATTGCAGTTGAAATAGACGACACGTTGATTCCTATCTTAAATGAAACCTTAGCAAACTTTGAAAACATAAAGATAATACATAATGATGCACTAAAGGTTGATTTTAAAAAGCTTATAGAGGAAGAGGAGTTAGAAAATATTAAGCTTGTTGCAAATTTACCATATTATGTAACAACACCAATATTAACAAAGGTTTTAATGGATAAATTACCTTTAAAATCGATTATAGTTATGATTCAAAAGGAAGTTGCAGATAGGATAGTTGCAAAACCGGGTACAAAGGAATACGGTTCTCTTTCTATATTAGTTCAATACTATTGTGACGTACATAAGGTATGTAAAGTATCAAGAAATTGTTTTGTTCCTCCTCCAAAGGTGGAATCAAGCGTAATAAAGATGGATTTAAGACCTCCAAAATATCACGTAGTGGATGAAGATTTATTTTTTAATGTAGTAAGACAGGCCTTTAATATGAGAAGAAAAACCCTCTTTAATGCTCTAAAGCCAATAGGGCTTAAGGAGGATGAGCTTCACAATGTGTTTATTGAGGCTGATATTGATGAGGCACGAAGAGGAGAGACATTAAGTATTGAGGAGTTTGCTAAACTTTCTAATATAATTTATACAAAACTTAAAAAATAAGGACAATTTTTCGGTTAATGTTCATATACTATAATGATGAACATTAACTGGGAGGTATAAGAGTGTCTGCTAAAAAAAGTTATAGTAGATATTTCATAATATTACAGGAAGAAGATAAGGGTTTTGGAATAGCTATAGATAAGCAGCCAACGGGATATACAAAGATTGAAAACAAGAACGGTAAGTGTAAGATTACTGTTTATGTACAGAATCTTGTTAAAGAAAAGGGCCCATATGTATGTTATCTAATTGATACAACAAAGAATCCACTCTATACAGCAAGGCTTGGAGAGGTGCCTGTTGATGATACAGGGAGAGGAGAAATTTGGTGGGAATATAAGGAGGATAATGTAGCAGATACAGGTCTTAATGTTGATAAGTTTAATGTTTCAACTATAGTTGTAGAGGCAGAACAGACTAATTTTCCACTTGTAGGATATGTGGGAAAAGAAAGGGCAAGTTTTAAGGATAGGTTTGTTGTAAAAAAGAGAACAGTAGAGGAACCTAAAGAAGAGGTTAAAGTTGAAGTTGAAGTTAAAGATGAAGTTGTAGAAAAGGAAGCAGAGAAGTTTATTGAATATGAAAATGAAATAAAGAAAGAAGTTATGAAATTAGAGGAAGTTAAAGAAGATAAAAAAGATGAAGAAGATACTATTTATGATGAGGCAGCACAGGTTGAGCTTATAAGAAATGAGGAGCTAAAAATAAAGAAACAGCAAAAACACGCAAATTATTTCGAGGAGATACTTAGGGATTTTGAAGAGGTAGATGGAATAACTGAAGAGTACTCAAATTGTAGATGGTGGAAGGTTAAGTTAGACTATGATATTAAGTTAAAAGACAATAAATATTATCCTTACTATTGTGCAATATACCATATAAAGATGGCATATCCTTATATTAACTATTTAAAATATTGCAAGAATACAGGATACTACTACTTTGGAATAAAGTATGATAAGGATGGAGAAGTTAAATATCTACTATACGGTATAGAAGGAGAAAATGATGTCAAATCCCAGCCCTATAGTGGTATGACAGGTTTTATTAAGTGGATAAAAGTAAAGGATAAGGGTATGTGGGTTATGACCTATAATCCCTACAATGGCTGTATTATGATTCCTAAACCAAAGGATAAGTAGATTTTGAGCCCCATAGAGGAAAACTCAGATGGGGCTTTTTAAATTTTAAATGGGAGGGGTTTTATGGGTAAAAACAAAATTTTTTTAGTAACGGTTGTATCTATAATAGTTTTTATTTTATCTTTAAATTGGTTGTCAATTTTTAAACTGTACAAGGTAAGTTTAAACTTAAATATAGAGAATTATAAAGAGATTAAAGTAGAAAGGTATGGTATAATATATTATCTACCTGTGAATTTTGAGCATATTGAAATTAATTTTGAAGATAATGAAGTTTTATATCACGCGGATTTTAAATCAAGCGATGGAAGTATAAGAGGAATAGTTGAAGTTTTAAATATAAAAGATTTAGAAACATATTTGGAAAATTCCAAAAAAAGTGCTACTGGAGTAGTTGATTTTAAGTTTTTTAATATTTACAATAAGAAGGTAGCAAATAAAGATGGATATTTACTTGAATATGTAAGAAGGGGAAATGACAATAAATACTATAGGGTTTACGAATATTTTGTTAAGACTAATAAGGGATATGTATTTAGGATGAGCTTTTTTATAAGGGATGAAATTTTTAATGATAAGTTTTATAATCTATTTGAGGAGATAGTGAATAAAACTTTAATTAAATGAGGTGGATTATGGATAAAAAACAAAAGATATTTTTGATAAAAAAAAGAGTTAAATTTGTACTTATTGCTTCTTTTATATCAATTGTTGTACTATCTGCTATTTCTATCATATATGCACTGATAAGAAATAAGGATATATTTAAAAATATTTATACTACGCTATATTACTTTGGTGGCTTTAGTATGATTTTAGCTATACCTCAACTCTATAAAAGAAACGAAGATGCAAAACTTAGAAGGATTAGAAGACAAAGCCCACTTTATGGTTTTTATGATATGAAGGAAAATCCATATACTGAGGAGGCAATGGAGGAGGCCTTTGAGGAATTTAGGGAGGATGGCTTTTATACAGGTATATCAATTTTTTTATATTCTGGTATAATTTTATTAATAGCGTTTTTATTAGAAAAGGTTTATATGCTAAGGGGGTAAGGTGTTATGCATCCAATATTATTTAGAATAGGAAATATAACAATATATAGCTATGGTTTTATGATAGCTGTTGGTATTCTTTCGGCAGTTATTATTAGTATGTATAGGGCAAGAAGGGTTGGAATAAGTGATGATGTGGTACTTGATATTGCAATCTTTGGGGTTTTAGGAGGGGTAATTGGTGCTAAGCTTCTATTTATAATAGCAGAAGCACCTTATGTAATAAAAAATCCTGTTGTGCTTAAGGATATGATTAAGGGTGGATTTGTAGTTTATGGAGGTTTAATAGGTGGAGTTTTAGCAGCATATATATACTGCAGAAAAAAGAAGGTTGATTTTTTAAAAATGTTTGATGTTGCAGCACCAGCAATTGCAGTAGCACAAGGTCTTGGAAGAATAGGATGTTTTTCAGCAGGCTGCTGTTATGGTAAAGAAACAACAAGTCCATTTGGAGTAGTATTTAAAAACTCGCCCTTTGCACCAAATGGGGTAAGACTTATACCTACACAGTTAATTTCAAGCTTAGGAAACTTTTTAATTGCAGCAGTGCTATTTTATTTTTCTAAAAAGGCAAAACATAACGGTCAAGTAGCTGGTCTTTATATGATTCTATATAGTGTAGGAAGATTTATTGTTGAGTTTTTAAGAGACGACCCAAGAGGAAATGTATTGTTTTTATCAACATCACAATTTATTTGTATATTTGTGTTTATAATCGGAGTTTTTGTATATAATATTCACAAGTTAAAAAGAAGTTAGGGTGATACAGTGATGATGATATATGAGCTTAAAAATGGAAAAAAGCTTGGTATAAGACGTGCTGAAGAGAGGGATGCAAAGGAATTAGTGGCAATGTACAATAGGTTAGGCACAGAGTCAGACAATTTAACCTTTGGTATGGATGATTATTATCTAAATTATGATCAAGAGAAAAGTTTAATATACAGTTTAAATAGCAGAGAAAACTGCCTATATATCGTTGCAATTTTAGATGGTAAGATTATAGGAAATTTAAGCTTTGTTGCATCACAAAGGAAAAGGCTTATGCATAGAGGAGAATTAGGAATTGCTGTTCTTAAGGATTATTGGAATATAGGGGTTGGAAACAGCCTTATGGATTATTTCTTTAAATGGGCTCAAAGCACAGAGAAAATTAAAAAGGTAGAATTACAGGTGAGAGATGACAATATGCCTGCAATCAGTCTATACCTTAAATGGGGCTTTAAATTTGAGGGTAAAATATCACGGGGTGTAATGGTTAATGGAAAATATTATGATTTGTACTATATGGGAAGAACTATAGGATGGTGATAGTGTGAAAAAAATTTTAACATTTATTTTAGCCCTATGCATAGGTCTGACTACTTCCTGCAGTACTTTTAAACATATAAATCCCAAGATAGAGGGTAAAATTAAAAAAGAAACTAAGTACGAAAGGATTATTATAACAAGTACAAGGCTTGCAGGAAGATATACAATGTTTGATGCTTCTTCAATAAAAAGATTTTTAAATAAAATATACGAAGCAAAGGATTTATCAGCAGAAACAAATTTTGAACCAGATTTTTATATTGAATTTTATGACTCAAACAAAAAAGTAGCAACCTTCAAATATATTGCAGGAATAACGGACGAGACACAGCCTAATTTGATTGATGAGGATGGAAATAGATATTATGTAGATGATAGTATAGAGGATGAATTTATAAAAAGAATAATGAAAAAAGAGATGTTTAAAGGGGCAAAGGAATATTACGTTTCGCTATTAGATGATGTAATAGAGAGGATACCTAAAAAAGGAATTGGAAATAATAAAGTTTTTATTGATATAGACAAGGATTATATGGTTACAAAATATCTTACAAGTGTTGATATGTTTAATATTTTTGATTCCATAAAAAATAATTCTGTTGAAATAGTCGATAGCATAGATAATGCTGATTACGTTGTTACAATAGTTACAAACACATATAATGATACTAAGGTTGTAGCAAATGTTGTAATAAAGAATAAAAATAATGTGGTTCAAAGGCTTTTATATGAAGGAAATAGAGTAGGAGATAAAATAACATATTTTATTAAGAATAAGTAAAATAATAGCTTCATATCTATAGATATGAAGCTATTATTTTTGTAGGTGGTGTTATGAAGTATTTTAAAGTATTTGTAATTACAACTATTATTGCAGTTACAGTTTTATCTATTCTCTATCTTAACAAGATAGCAAAAAGAGTACAGGAGTACACATTTGCAGGAGGGGACAGTTTTAATATTGTACTCTATACAACAAGTGATAATAGGTTTAGTGACGGAAGTATAAAGGAACTTTTAGACTACATAGAAACTTCACAGAATGGATTGGGGGTAAAATTTATTAATTTAGGTTATGTAGGTGATAAGAAGACATTAGAAAGAAAGATAGATAGCATAACAAAAGGGAATGGAAGGCATATTATTTTAGAAATATGTGTGAATGACAAAATGGTAAATAAGGATACTATACTTTTAAGAGTAGAAAAAAATGAAAACTATGATAGTAATATAAATTATGCAAATAAAATAAGAGACATTTTAAATAAGGATAGGGTAAATATTTTAGGTGAGAGCAAATGTTATGTTCAGGAATTTGGTGATAAGGCACTTAGGATAGAAATTAGCAGTAAAAACACAATAAATGATGCAAAGAAATTAATTGATAAGGTAATGTATGCAATATATAAAACAATAACTGATGGAGAAATATAAACAGATATTTTTTTATTTAAAAAAATTAGGAAGTTTGAAGAAGTTACAGGCTGTTGAAAAAGTTATATATTGATTAGCCCCATGAAGGATTTCTTGGGCATCGATTCATTTCGCTAAGCAATTCTAAGCCTTTCTTTGNTTGAAAAAGTCCTACCCTCGCGATGCCATCGTCCTGATGGCCGCTCGGCTCGGCACGTCCTGTGCCGAATTACGGACTTTTCCAAAGTCGAAAAGCTAAGAATTGCTAAAGCTCACGAAAGAGCCCATTGAAATCCATTCATGGGGCTTTTTCATACTTTAGCTAACAATTAGGTTTGTCAACAATCTGGAAGTTTAAAGAACTTATTGTAGGTTTGCCCAATGAAGGATTTAAAGGTATTCTTCATTGGGCCTTTTAAGTAATAATTAATATTGTAAATATAGTATAATAATGTTAAAATATTTCGTAAGCGAAATATTTTAACTTGAAGGGATGATTAGATGACAAACAAAAAGATAATAATTATATTTGAACTATTTAGAAATATAAACAGGGCTATAAACAAAAGAATTGATTGCAGGCTTGGGTGTTTAAGGTTTAATCCTACAGACATTTATATAATGATACAACTTATAAATGGTGAGAAGAAAACATTAAAGGAGCTCAGTATAGGGATTGGTCTTGCCAATAGTACGGTGTCTGAGGCTGTAGATAGGCTTGAGAAGGAGGGATTGGTTAAAAGAGAGAGGGATACTGTTGATAAAAGAAGGGTTTTTATATATGCAACAGAAAAGGCATTTTCATATAAAAAGGAGTTTGAAGATAAAAATTTAAAAATTCTACAGGACATTTTAAAGGATATATCTGATGAGGATTTAAACTGTATTTTAAACGGGTTAACAAAATTAAATGATATTGTAAAGGAGAGAAGTGAGGTATGAAGAAGAAGGGGTTATTTATAACACTAATTGTTATTGCAGTTTTTGTACTCTCTATTTTTGCTCTAAAAAAGGGAGCACAAAAACCAATTGAGGTTAAGACAGCAAAGGCAGAAGTAGGGGATATTGTTGCAAGTTTTTCAAGTAGTGGAGTGGTTGAATCTAAAAACAAGAAGGAATATTATGCACTAAATACTGGTAAAGTACTTAAGGTATATGTAAAGGAATCTGACAAGGTTAAAAAGGGAGATATACTTGTCGAGTTTGAAGTTCAGGATATGTCTAATCAGTTGAAAACTGCACAGCTTCAATATGAAAATGCAAAAATTCAGCTTGAAAATTTAAAAAAACAAAAGGCAAATGCAACAGTTACATTGCCACAATCTCAATCCTTATCAATAGACGATCAAATTAAGCTACAGGAAAATCAAGTTGAGATGGCTAAAATAAATGTTGAAAATATAAAGCAGACAATATCAAAACAGCAAAAATACATAAGGGCGGATTATGACGGTATTGTAACTCAAATAAATGTAAAAGAAGGAGCACCTGCACCTATGCAACTTCCAGCACTAATAGTTGAAGATTTAAGCAATTTAAGAGTATTAGTAAACATAAATCAATATGATGTAAACAAGATTAAAGAAGGTCAAGAGGCCTATGTAAAATTCCTTGAAAATACACTTAAGGGAAGGGTTGCATCAATTAGTAAATCAGCAACAAAGACAATGTCTGCCTCAGGAAGCGATACTATTGTAAAGGCCTACGTTGACTTAATAGATACTACAGATGCAATAAAACCAAACTTTGATGTTGATGTTGAGATAAAAATTTCTGAAAAAAAGGGTGTGTTAAAGATACCAAATGAAGCACTAATTCAAGATAAGGAAAATAGGGTAAGAGTCTTTGTAGTAGAGAATGGAATTGCTAAAAATGTGGATATCAAGATAGGACTTCAAAATGATTTTGAGGCTGAGGTTATAAGTGGATTAAAGGAAGGAGACAGGGTAATTTTAAATCCTCCAGCAACATTAAAGGATGGAGTAAAGGTTATGGATAAGGATGTGAAAAGATGATAGAGATTGTTGAACTTAGAAAATCCTACAAACTTTTATCTGAAGACATAGAAGTATTAAAGGGGGTAAATTTGAGAATAGACAAGGGAGAGTATGTTGCAATAATGGGGCCATCAGGTTCAGGAAAATCAACTTTAATGAATATATTAGGGTGCTTAGATAGACCAAGTGCGGGTAAATATGTACTAAATGGTAGCGACGTTTCAAAATTAAATGACAATGAACTTGCAAAGATAAGAAACAGAGAAATAGGATTTGTTTTTCAAGCCTTTAATCTTTTGCCAAGGTTATCTGCCCTTGAAAATGTTGAACTGCCTTTAATATATGCAGGAGTTAAGCTTTCAGAAAGAAGAAGGAGGGCTATGGAAGCATTAGATAGGGTAGGTTTATCGGACAGAATGCATCACAAACCAAATGAACTATCAGGTGGGCAAAGGCAGAGGGTCGCAATTGCAAGGGCAATAGTTACAAACCCTTCTGTACTTATGGCAGATGAACCAACAGGGAATTTAGATTCTAAGTCAAGTGAAGAAATAATGAAGATATTTCAAAACTTAAACGAAGAAGGCTCTACTATCGTAATGGTTACCCACGAAAATGATATTGCAAACCATACAAAAAGGATAGTAAGAATTAAAGATGGCTTGATTTTAAATGATAAACAGGTTGAAAATAGAACGTACTATAGGTAGGTGAAAATATGAACATTTTAGAGAGCCTAAAGGTTGCAATAGAAAGTGTACTTGCAAATAAAATGAGGTCGTTTCTTACAATGCTTGGTATAATAATAGGCATTTCATCGGTAATTACAATTGTTGCAATAGGTAAGGGTGGACAGAAGAAGATAACATCAGAATTTGAAGATATAGGGGTAAATGTTCTTGAGGTTAAGGTTGATAATAACACTCAGCTTTCTACTAAAGACTACTTTACTTTAGATGACGTAAAGGAGATAAAGAATAAAATAGATGAGGTTAAAAATGTTGCCCCTCTTGTTCAAAGGCCTGTAACTGCAAAGTTTGAAAAGGCAACAAAGAGGGCTATACTTATGGGAACGACAAACGACTATTCATCTATATTTACAGTAGATATACTCTATGGTAGGTTTATAAATGAAAGGGATACTCTACTTGGAAGAAATGTTGTTGTAATTGATAATGTAAGTGCTAAAAATATATTTGGATATGAGGATTGCGTTGGAAAAACTGTTAGGCTTGGAAGTAGAGATAATTTAATAAATGCTGTAATAGTTGGGGTTTATAAAAATGAAGGAGGGGCCTTTGCAGCAGCCTTTGGTGGTAATATGCCTGTAATTGCATATGTCCCAATAAGTTTTATGCAAAAATTGATCCCTAATGAATTTAACATAACACAAATGCAGGTTTTGGTATCGGATTCTAAAAACTCAGAGACTGTAGCAAACAACATTATAAAATTAGTTGAATCAAGACACTTTAACAAAGGAAAATACAAGGCTGAAAATATGGTTAAGCAGATTGATCAGGTTAATAATATAATAAACATATTTACAATGATAATAGGGGCAATTGCAGGAATCTCCTTAGTAGTTGGTGGAATAGGCGTTATGAATATAATGCTTGTTTCAGTAACAGAAAGAACAAGGGAGATTGGGATAAGAAAGGCAATTGGTGCTACACGACGTGATATACTCATTCAGTTCTTGATTGAGTCGTTAATTTTATCTTTAATAGGTGGAATAATAGGAATGATGCTTGGAACTTTATTTGCCTATGCAATAGGTGTATTTTTGAAGATTGAACCTACAGTATCCATTTCAACTGTTTTAATAGCCTTTCTATTTTCATCTGCTGTTGGCATATTCTTTGGTATATATCCAGCCAACAAGGCAGCAAAGCTTGATCCGATTGAAGCATTAAGATACGAATAAAAAAATGCGGCACTTATACTTTAATTAAGTGCCACATTTTTTATCTTCTAAAAAGGCTCTTTAGTTTATCTAAAAGGCTCTTTTCTTTTTTATCAAAATAAGATGAATACCAATCTAAAACTAAATCCCTTAAAACTGTTTCGCGTCCTTTATATAGCTTTTTTAAAGATTCATCCCACATTGATCTTGGGTCTAAGGTTACTATTTTTCTTTTAAATTTGTCTATATCATCACAGTAGGAAAAAATAAGGGCATTTTTAATTTTTTCTTTAAATTCATCCCCTATTTCAAGTCTTTGGCTAAGTAATAATTCAATATCCTCCTGTTCAATATTGTTTCCTGTCTGTTCAATACCATATAGTATTCTTCCTATAAAAAATTTTTCTGGTGTTGAAAGCCTGCTCATAAAATCCTCCTTACAAATAAAATCCCTATGTATATTTTAGGATAGAAAGGGTAAAAAGTAAATTATGTGGTAATAATAAAAGGGAGGAGGGATGTTAAAATGAAGGCAGTTGTTGATAAGGACGCTTGTATAGGCTGTGGATTGTGTCCATCCATTGCACCAGATGTATTTGAAATGGGAGATGATGGTAAGGCTCACGTAATAACATCAACTGTTCCAGCAGGTTCAGAGGATGCCGCAAAGGAATCAGAAGATAGCTGCCCAGTAAATGCTATAACTGTACAATAAGGTGGCATAAGCCACCTTATATTATGTCTGAAAAATATTTTTCTGAATACTCAACTTTTCTATACTGATCCAGTATTTTAACATTTTTAGCATTTCTAATTATTAATGTGTACCCGGTCATATTATCTTTATTTACAATATGTATATCTCCATTTAACATTTTAGAAAATTCCTTTGCGATATATAGCCCTATTCCTAATCCTTCTGTTGTAGGAAGTTTTGTATTTTTTGACTTATAGAATTTTTCGAATATCTTATCCTTTTCTTCTTCACTAATTGGAGGGCCATCATTTAATATTGTTAATTTTAATGAGTCTGCTATATCAAGTTTAATACAAATATTTCCACCGTAATCTGCATATTTAATAGAGTTTGATATTAAATTTAAAACTATTTGAGTAAAGAGTCTCTTATCTGTTACAAAATTTCTTTTATTGGAAAACTCAAAGGATACATCAAGGCTTTTCTTATCAAGTACATCCTCTGCCATTTCAATAATTTCATCTATAATAAAAACTATATCTTCTTCTGTATATTCTGTTTCTATATTTCCATTTTCAATTTCATTGTATATTATAAGGTTTTCTGATATTTTATTAAGCCTATATGCATTGTTTTCAATTGATGATATATATTTAGCATATTCTTGAGGATTTTTGCATATTAATTTAGAGGCGTTTAAAATTACATTTACAGGTGTTCTAAGTTCGTGGGAAAGATTTATTAAAAAGTCTGTTTTTATGTTATTTGCTTCGTTTAATTCTTCATAGGGTTTCTTTATATTACTCATAATAAAGGTTTTTACTAAAAACAAAAAGGATATAAATTTAAATAAGTGTGCAGATGTAGAAAAAATATCATTTGGGTATATATTAAAAGTTATTGTGTATTTGGAAATTAATGCAAATATTATAGAATTTAGTGAGTTAATATTGTGTATATCTGGGTTTATAATATAGTTTTTAGAAGAGAACATTAATGCAAAAAAATAATAAATAAAAACAGCTAAATCCATTAGTCTATAAAACATAAAATTTTCTTTAGTGTAGTTTAGAAAAGTACTATAGGAACTATTTTTTATCAATAAGTAAAAAACTAAAGATGATGTTGTAAAAATCAAAGGAATATAGCAAAAATGCCTTCTATTCTTTGCGAGATGACTATCGGGTATAGTATTAAGTAGAATAATAGATATACCTAAAAGCATATATGTCATATTTGCAAAAACAATACTTATACCCCAGCTATTTCTTTCTATAGCAAAATAAATATGAAGTATGTTAATTAGTGCTATAGAGAAAAAAATAGAAGAGGGTATAACATATTTTTGCCTTTTTTCATAAGGGAATGAATACAATCCTATATAAAATATTGTAAAGCAAATCATCGAAATGATAGATTCAATTCCAATATGAATGAAATCATAGGTACTGCGTTCTATTAATATAGGATCTAATTTTGAAAGGTAGTAGAAGGTTATTAAAATCAAAAAAGTTATAAACAAATTTATACCAATAACTACTTTATTTCTCATTATTTTATCCCCCCAGCAAATCAAGATTTTATCATATGTATATATAAATTTCTACAATTTGTCGAACGATTACATAAAGTTACAATATTAGACAAATGAAATTGATTTAAAACAAATTATTGAATTATTATCTATATTGTTGTATGCTATAATAAGGAAAGGGGGCGTTAAATTGATTTTAAAGGCTATAATTCTTGGTATTATTGAGGGACTTACTGAATTTTTACCTGTATCCTCAACAGGACATCTCATAATTGCAAACAAATTTATAAGCTTTACGGGAGACTTTGCAAATGCATTTAATGTTGTAATACAGGTGGGTGCTATACTTGCCGTTATATTTTATTATAAGGATAAAATTTTTCCTAAGTTTGATGATAAAATACAATCGAAGAAGGTATTTAACTTATGGTATAAGGTTGTAGTAGGATTTATTCCTGCACTTATATTAGGATTTTTATTTGATGATTATATAGAAGAGCACTTTTTTAACCCCAAAACAGTAGCCCTTGCGTTGATAGTTGGAGCAATACTTCTTTTATATGCAGAGGCAAGATTAAAGAGGGTTAAGGTAGATAGTGTAGATAGGATGTCCTATAAGGATGCGTTTATGGTGGGGGTATTTCAATGTCTTGCTCTTTGGCCTGGTATGTCAAGGTCTGCATCCACAATAATAGGAGGATTATTTTTAGGCCTATCAAGGGAGGCAGCAGCAGAGTTTTCCTTCTTTTTAGCACTTCCAACTATAATAGGTGCTTCAGTTTTGAAGATATTTAAGGCAGGATTTATGTTTACACCCTATGAATGGTTGGTTCTATTTGTTGGAACTTTTGTTTCATTCATTGTAGCCTTAATTGTAATTGCAGCATTTATGAGCTACATAAAGAAGAAGAAGTTGGCACCATTTGCGTATTACAGAATTATACTTGGTATAATAGTGTTACTTTTATTATAAAAGTAGAATAAGCTGGCATTGCCAGCTTATTCTACTTTATAGTATCCTTTAGTCCTCATCATATTAAATATAGTCTCTGCGTGTCCCTGTTCCTCCTGCTGAATATGCTGAAGCTGTTTTCTTATATTTGTATCAACAGTTTCAAGTATTGCTGTGTTGTAGTTTGAAGAAACGTGTTTTTCTGTAGATAGTGAATCGTTCATAAGCTGTGCATCTGAGAAGGAGAGGTTTTGTTGGTTTTGTGCAGAGGATGGCTTGTTATAGCTCTCATAGATGCTGGTATAATTTACACCATTTTGATTTAGTATATTTTTAAGGGTTGTGGCGTGCTGCTGTTCATATCCTGCAAGGGTTGTAAACATATTCTTTACATCAGCGTCAGTGGATAAAGCGGCATATTGTTCGTATTTTCTTATGCAAAGATATTCAGCATCAAGATTTTCCTTTAGATAAGTTACTTCCTTTTGAGTTAGCATATCATACACCTCCAACAATATTTTTTGCAATTATATGATTTATATCACATTAATTTAAAAGTTTTTAAGATATAATAAGATTGAAATTAAACGGAGGTGATATTATGGCAATAAGAAAGATTGTGCATATAGATGAAGAAAAGTGCAACGGATGTGGATTATGTATTCCAAATTGTGCAGAGGGAGCACTGCAAATTGTTGACGGTAAAGCAAAGCTTGTAAAGGATATTTACTGTGATGGATTAGGTGCTTGTCTTGGACATTGCCCACAGGGTGCGATTTCAATAATTGAAAGAGAAGCAGATGAATTTGACGAAAAGGCAGTAGAAGAACATCTAAAATCCCAAACTAAACTTGAACAAACAATTAGTCCTCATCATCACTCTCACCATATTGGAGGGGGCTGCCCTGGAAGTATGATGAGACAGATTAAAAGAGAGGATAATGTATCACAGGATGTAAAGGTAGCGTCAAGATTAAGACAATGGCCTGTCCAATTAAGCCTTGTTCCTCCAACAGCCCCATATTTAAATGGAGCAGATCTTTTAATTACAGCAGACTGTGTTCCGTTTGCCTATGGAAACTACCACAATGACTTTTTGAAGGATAGGGCGGTTGTTGTAGGTTGTCCAAAACTTGATGATATAGAATACTATACAGAAAAGTTAACTGATATAATAAGATTAAACAATCTTGAGAGCATTACTGTGTTAAAGATGGAGGTTCCCTGCTGTAGTGGAATGATGTATGCAGCAAAAACAGCAAGGGATAGAGCAGGTTCTGACATACCAATAAAGGTTATAACAATTGGTATAGAAGGGGATATAATAAAAAGAGAATATGTTTAAAAGTAAAAAATTACAAGGAATAAAAAATCACCTCTACTAAAAAATAATTAGTAGAGGTGATTGCTTTGAAAAAGAAAACAACATTACTAACTCTACTAATTTTTCTAATGATATTTTCAGTAGCATTTGCACAGGATACATACTATACTGTACAGCCTGGAGATAGTATGTGGAAGATTGCTCAAAAATATCAGGTTGGTATATCTGAAATAGTTGCAGCAAACCCTGAAATCAAAAATCCTGCTCTAATATACCCAGGGCAGAAGATAAAAATCCCTGTAATTGAAACAAAGGCAATTGAGAGTGAGGTTGTGAGGCTTGTAAATATTGAAAGGTCAAAGGCAGGCCTTCCAGCACTAAAGGAAAATTGGCAGTTATCGAGGGTTGCAAGGTATAAGTCCCAAGATATGATAAACAAAAATTATTTTTCTCATTATTCACCAACCTATGGTTCACCCTTTGATATGATTGAATCCTTTGGTATAAAGTTTTCAGCAGCAGGTGAAAACATAGCTATGGGACAGAGAACCCCACAGGAGGTAATGAATGCTTGGATGAACTCACCAGGGCATAGAAGTAACATTTTAAGTCCATCCTATACTGAAATAGGTGTTGGACTTGCAAAGGATAAGTCAGGAAGGTGTTATTGGACACAGATGTTTATAAAACCTATAAGGTAAACAAAAAAGTCGCCTATTTTTAATTGGGCGACTTTTTTACTTTATTATTAATAAAAAGTAACAACTATCATACTTTTTTTATATTTTATCTCTTTAAAAAATTTTTCAAAAATAATATAATTACTATGTATATTAAATAAATTAAGAAAGGGGATAAATATGTATATTGGTATAGACTTAGGAGGGACAAACATAGCCGCTGGATTAGTTGATGAAAGCGGAAAAATACTTTATACAAAATCAACTCCAACGCTTGCTTCAAGAGGATATAAGGACGTAATTAGTGATATGAATAGATTAGTTAAGGAAATTATTGAGGAATCAAAGGTTGAAAAAAATGAAATAAAAGCAATAGGTATAGGTATTCCAGGGCTTGCTGATAAGGATGGAAATGTTATATTCTGCGTTAACTTAGGATGGGAGAACATTCCTTTAAGAAAAATGATGGAGGAAGAATTAAATATTCCTGTATTTATAGACAATGACGCAACAGTTGCAGCACTTGCAGAATATGAATTTGGTGCAATGAAGGGGTGTCAAAGTGGAGTACTTCTTACACTTGGTACAGGAGTAGGTGGAGGAATAGTTTTAAATGGTGAAGTATATAGTGGTGCCCACGGAGTAGGTTCAGAAATAGGACATATGATTATAGGAGAAAACTTCTATAACTGTAACTGTGGAAAGAATGGATGTTTTGAAACCTTTGCTTCATCAACAGCTATAATTAGATATGCACAAAAGCTAATAAAGGAAGGAAATACAGATACAAAGATATTAGAGCTTGCTGAAGGAGATTTAGAAAAGATAAATGCAAAGATTATATTTGACTGTGCAAAGGAAGGCGACAGGGTTGCTAAAATGGCAGTAGATAGACTTGTAAAATACCTTGTTATTGGAATTTTCAACATAGTAAACTTTATGGATCCAGAGGTTATAGCGTTAGGTGGAGGAGTATCTAATGCTGGAGAATATTTATTAAATTTAGTACGTCAAGAATATGAAAAGAACAAATTTTTCAAAACACTTCCAGCAGCTAAAATTGAACTTGCTAAGTTCAAAAATGACGCTGGAATATTAGGAGCTGCGATGCTTGGAAAGCACGGAGTAAAATAGTAGCAAACACATACCACCCTGCATATTATAACAATATGCGGGGTGGTTTTTTTATGATATATGCAGTAATAATGTCAGGAGGACTTGGTTCAAGATTTTGGCCAAAATCAAGGAAAGGACTTCCTAAGCAGTTTTTAAAGATAATTGGGCAAAAAACAATGATAGAAAACACTGTTGATAGAATATCCACTATTATTCCAAAGGAAAACATATATGTTGTTACAAATCAAAGTTATGTTGGGATTATTAAGAAGCTATTAGGAATTGACAATAAAAATATATTTAAAGAACCTCTAAACAAAGAGACTGCCTCCTGCATAGGCCTTGCAGCTGTTAAACTTTTAAAAAAGGATTTTGAGGCCACAATGGTTGTTCTTCCATCAGACCACCTAATAATAGGGCAGGAGGATTTTGAACAAACCATAAAAAGAGCAGTAGAAGTAGCACAGGATGGAGACTACTTAGTTACAATGGGAGTAACACCAACACGACCGGAAATAGGTTATGGATATATTGAAGTTGGGGAAAAACTTCAGGATGGTGTTTTTAAGGTAAAAAGATTTATAGAAAAACCAAACTTAGATGTAGCAACCTCATTTTTAGAAAAGGGAAATTTCCTCTGGAATAGTGGAATGTTTGTGTGGAGGGCAGATTACCTCCATACCAAATTGCGATATGTAAAAATATATTTTATTATAAGGTATATTTTATATATTTAATGATTATACTTATAAATAGGTGTTTTATGAGAAAATTTCTCAAAAATATAGCGTTTATTTTTAAAATATTGTATAATTAACCTAAAGTAAAGGTAGGTGATGGAGATGTTAGTTCAATTTAACTTTGAAAACTTCAAATCCTTTAGAGATGAAAACACATTGGATATGACTGCAACAAGCATTAAGGAACATCCATACAATGTTATTGAATATACATCAAAGGATAGATTCCTTAAAGTTGCTACCATATATGGTGCAAATGCCAGTGGTAAATCAAATGTAATTGAAGCATTTAATTTTATGAGATATTTTGTATTAAACTCCCTTGCGATAAATGAAGATATCACTAAAAAAGATGAAATTATTCCTGTAAAGAGCTTTGCATTCGATGATAATAAAAATGAGACTTCTCTATTTGAGTTTTTTTCATAGTAGATAATGTGGAATACCAATATGGATTTACTGTAGATAATAAAAGAATTCACGAGGAATGGCTATATTCAAGGAATATAAGAAGAAAAAATACAACAACATTATTCCAAAGAGAAGGCAATGATATAGTTTGTGGTGCCAAAATGAAGGATGCAGAAAAATTTATAGAATCTGTAGATGATAAAACTTTGTTTTTAACTTTAACAGCAAAGACAAATGTTAAGGTGTCAAAGATTGTGTTTAAATGGTTTTTAGATAGCTTTGTAATTGATTTTGGAGATAGCATATTTGAGGCATATATATCAAACTACCTATCTAATGAAATAATAACAGATGAAGTTTATAAGAAAAAAGTTGAGGAGTTTTTGATTGCAATAGATACAGGTATTAAAGGAATTAGAGTGGAAGAAATAAAGGATGACAAGAAGAAATATAGGATATTTGCTAAACACGCAACTAAAACTGGTGAAATGGTTGAAATACCATTTGAGGAGGAATCAAGCGGAACAATAAAGATGTTTTGTCTGTTTAATTTCTTCTTAAAATCATTGGAAAATGGGACTCCTTTGTTTATAGATGAATTGAATGCAAAACTTCATCCTCTACTTGTAAGATATATTATTAATATGTTCCACGACCCAGAGATTAATAAGAAAAATGCACAGCTAATATTTACAACCCACGATGTATCAACCTTAACAAAGGATGTATTTAGAAGAGATGAGATTTGGTTTACAGAAAAGGATGAGGAAGGAGTTTCAACGCTTTTCTCTTTAGTTGAATATAGATTAGAGGATAATAGCAAAGTAAGAAACGATGCAACCTATAACAAAGATTATCTATCAGGAAGGTATGGTGCTATTCCTATTTTAAGAGAATTCAACATATTGGAGGATTAAAATGGGAAGTGATAGAGAAGAAATATTTAAAAAGAGAAAAGGAATTATAATTGGCTTATATTTAAATTGAGTAGAAACAAAATAATGATGAACTATTCAAGAGAGAGTTATTGGAATCTAATATATTCTAATGACTCTTTTTCATTAGATTGTATTTGAAAAGAAAATTTATACTAATATAACAAAATAATGATAACTATTATAAAGATATAAAGAATATATGCTAATAGATAACAAAGTATTGAAAATTATATAGATTATCTGTAAAAAAATGTCGAAATAAATAGAAATTATTTATTTTATTGTAAAAACTTATTATAATAATTAATATAATGAAATAAATAACGAGTAATGTAAACTAAGACAAAAGAATTATAGGTATAATTAAAGGAGGGCAAAATGTATACTGAAGCAGTTGATAATTTATCAGGTTTAAAAATAGTTAATGATGATATTGATGTACAATTTGAGCTTATTCCTATCGTTGAAGATGATAAAAGCGATATAGGATATTCTAATTTAAAGAGGAATATTAAACAAAACATTAATCAACTTGAAGAAAATATAGCATTAAATGATGAATGGTTATTGAAATTAGATAAAGAAATAGACAGATTAACAAATCATGCAGATGGTATGGATTATATTATTGCAGTTGCAAGTGGATTGATTGCTGGAATAATAGACTCATTTTGGGTTGGTGAATTTAATTTTGATAGAGGTAAAGCTTGGGGTAATAAGTCAGTTAATGATTTTGTTATGAAAATTGCAAAATCAAAAGGATATAATGGAGATAGACTTGATGGAGCTATTAAATTTTTAGAGGATAATTACAAGATTCCAAGTGATAATATATGGAAAGATAAGGGGTTAGGTATTTCAGCAAGGAGCCATCATATTGATGATTTATCCCATCATCCAACAATTTTAGGGTTGTTTTTTTCTTTACTTACTCAATTTACTTGTAAAGCTTACTTTCAAAATAGTGCAGGTGTTTTTTCAGTAGTCGACATCGTAGATAAAAGCTTTATTGGTGATAATATACCAGATAAAATATTTTTAGGAACAGTGAACTGGTTTTTTCATTTGGTTAGTGATATGTCTGGTAGTAATAAAACTGCAGGTGTAGGAATGGGTATACCAGGTCCGATAGTATCTCTATTAAAAGAGATATCTTTGATACCAGGTATAAATAAAACTGATTTCCCTAAGAAGGTTAATGAGCTTTTTGTAAAGCATAGATTTGACCTGAGAAGTGAATTGGCTGTTGGTTATGAATTAAGTAGACAAGCTATACCTGTAATATTAAATGAATGTATGGTAAGGGCATTTTATTTTATTAGAAGATTAATACAAGAATTAAAAGAGAAACAAAGTTTTGAAAAGATAGATTGGAAAAAAGTAGCACCATTTAAAAACAGGACTATAGAGAGAATGATTACAATAGCACATGGTACATTTATGTCAGTGGATGTTTTAGATGCTATTATTAGAGGAGCAATAAAGTCTAAAGGTAATATGGCGTTTTTTGGGAAGGAGGTTTTATTAAGGATAAATTTTGTAGGTGTAGGTAGATTTGTAATAGCATTAGGTACTGATTTTAAGATGGGAATAGATAAGGAAAAACTAAGAAATGAAAGAATTTCAATATTATCTAAACAATTACAATTAAAGCAGGCTAAAATTTATTATAAAGAAGCTGGCATGTGGGTTTCAGCAGGAGAAACTTGCTATGAGATTACTAAAACATTAAATACAATGATACATGCTGTAGAGATTAGGAATAGAATGTGGGAAGAAAATATAGAATCAATTAAAAATATTGGTAGATACAGAGAAGGTATAGAATTGAATAATAAAGATTTATTAGATGATATGTTAGAGGAATTAAGATGGTAAAATGATATAAATATAGGAGGAAAATAAATGAAACAAGGAAACAGTGTTGCACTTCAAGATGTTACTTTAGTTGAAATAGGTAAACATATGGAAGAATTATTTGGTATAGATAAAGAAAACCCACTATTTAAGGAAGAGAATAAAATGCTATTAGAACCCAAATATTTAATAGGTTTAGTTGATGAAAATTTTAAAAAATTAGAGGAACTAAGTAATAAAATTGAAGAAACTAAAGTTTTAGCAGATAAAGCAAAACAAGATGCAGAAAAGGCAGCTACTTTTAAGGTTGGATTTTTTAATAAAGGTCAAGCAATAGAAAATTTACAACAAGCAACATCAAGTTTAACAGATGCATTAGAAAAAAATATAGAGGCAAATATTTTGACGTATGAATTTCAGAAACAAATATCTCAAATAACAAGAGGACTATTCTTATTAGGTATTAGAGATGTGGCAACAAATAGAATAATTGTTAAAAAATTAGAAGAAAATCTTAGGTCGGCTGCAGAGAAAAAATTATCTCAAGATGTTAAAGCACAAATTATTGATTTAATAAAACAATTAAAAGATAAAGAAGATATGATACAAAAACAAGAGAATATGAAAAATATCCTTAAAGAGCATGAAAGCCAATTAAAAGACCATATTAAAGTGTTAAATAATGTTTATTGTGAATTATTTAAACAAAGTGATTTAAACGAAAAGCAAGAAGAAAAAATTAATATGTTAGCTGATATCTTACAGAAAGAATCAGAATTAAATAAACATCAGCAGGATATCTTACAAATACAAGTGAGAATGAACGAAGAACAACAAGAAGAAATAAGAAAAATACAAGATTTATTATTATTTGAAACCAATTTTAATAGAGAGCAACAAGAGAAATTAAATCAATTGGAAAGTATATTAAATAAAGAAATGATATTAAATAAACATCAGCAACAAATCTTACAACTACAAGTGAAAATGAATGAAGAACAACAAGAAGAAATAAGAAAAATACAAGATTTATTATTATTTGAAACTAATTTTAATAGAGAGCAACAAGAGAAGTTAAACCAATTAGAAAGTAAATTAAATAAAGAAGTGGAATTGAACAAACATCAAGAGCAAATCTTACAATTACAAGTGAGACTGAATAAAGAGCAAGAACAAGAACTACAAAACATTAATATTAAATTAAATAGTCAATATGAACAGCTCTATCAAATGATAGAAAATATAAATAAGGAAAAAATAAAAAAAATTGAAGATGAACTAATTAATTTAAAAGCTTCCATTGATTCTAAAGCAAAAGAGTCCATACTGATAAGGATTAATTTAATATTTTTAATAATTACATTTGTTTTATCTATGTATATTCTAATATTTAGATAAATTTAAAATATTACTTTTAAATCGGTAGTGTAAAATAATTTGTGTATTTTTAGTAATTTTACCTATTTTCAAGACAAGAATATAGGTCTCCAATTAGTAATTTAATTTATAAAGAGCTGTTGATGACTTATAACCAAAAAGGCAGGCATCAAGCCTGCCTATTTATATATTATCTCTATGCTGTTGGTATCCCCATCCCAATAGACCTTATCAATGATATTTGTAAGGAGCCTTCTTTTATCCTCAAAGGAGCTTGTTTCAAACAGGGTATCAAACATTTCTATAGATTTGGCAAGAAACTTTATTTTTTCCTGTCTTGCTTCTTCAATTAAAACAGCCTCCTTTAACTCTGTTAGCTTCTTTTTAAGCACTTCATTTTCAGAGGATAGGTTTTCTATCTTTTGAATTATTATTTTTGCTGTATTAGAATCCTGTGTAAAGGATAGGGTGTTTGTAAGATTTCCTATCGCATCTTCATTTTGCTTTATGGTTGCATTTATTTTTTGAATTTCCTTTTCTGTATTTTGAGATGATATGTCATTTACATACTTTGAAAGTTCATCAATAAGCCTATCCTTATCTAAATA
The DNA here is from genome assembly GCF_000472625.1 of Caloramator sp. ALD01. Classification (NCBI taxonomy): domain Bacteria; kingdom Bacillati; phylum Bacillota; class Clostridia; order Eubacteriales; family Clostridiaceae; genus Caloramator; species Caloramator sp. ALD01. Next base: position 37,076 of record NZ_KI421441.1, on the reverse strand, counting down.
TAGATTTCTTATGGCATCAACAACTGCCTTTTCAATATCATCCCCCTTTGCATTTTTATTATCACATCTGACTTTACCAGAGGAGACTTTAAGCCTACAAGTATAATAATGTGGGGCCTTACCAAGAGCTTTGCTATATACACCGTATGTAACCCTCATTGTAGTGCCACACTTTTTACATTTAACAAGCCCTGATAATAAACCAACCTTTGATTTTCCAAGCCTTGGAGCCATTGATTTGTTTTTCTCAAGTAGTCTTTGCACTGCTAACCAGTCCTTTGCTTCAATTATTCCTTCGTGTTTTGCAACTGAACAAATCCAATTAGATATGTCCTTATAATCAGTCTTTCCCTTTCGTTTGTTATATAAATATAATCCATGTATTCCATCAGGTTCACCTACAACAGTAATTCCTTTACTTTCAAGATATTCAAACACCTCCTTAGTGGCTTTTACGTATACAGGGTTAGTTAGAATAGTCTTTATCTTACTCTTTACAAAATCCTTATTCATTTTTGTTTTTATATTATTTTGTAAACAATATTTTTCAACTTGGCTAAGTGATTTAAGTTCAAGGTATTTACTGTATAAAAGTTTAATTAGCTGTAATTCCTCTTCAATGGGTTCAAGTTTAAACATTTTTCTTTCTTTAAGTTCGCTATCAAGATAAACTATAGGGGTACTTTTAAATCCCGTAGGGGTTTGCCCCCCAAGCCATCTGCCACTTTTAGCAAGTTCCAGCATATTATCTCTAATTCTCTCTGCGATAGTTTCCCTTTCAAGCTGTGCAAATACGCTGGCGATGTACATCATTGCCCTACCAATTGCAGTTGATGTGTCAAATTGTTCGGATACTGATATAAAGCTTATTTCATACTTTTCAAGTGTATTTATAAGGTTTGAAAAATCGGCTATATTTCTACTAACTCTATCTAATCTATAACATATAAGAACTTGGAATTTTCTTTTCTTTGCATCAGCTAAAAGTTTTTTAAATTCTGGTCTATCGACATTTTTACCAGAATAACCTTCATCCTCATAGATTATATAATCATATATTCCAAGTTTTGATAGATAGTCTTTACAAATGTTGATTTGATTTTCGATTGATTCTCCTTTTCCTGTGTACTTAGATTTTCTTGAATATATTGCTGCTGTTTTCACAGTTGTTCCTCCGAATTACTACAGGCTTTAAGTAGTTGTATTAGGTATTCTATTTCATTGGGATTTGAGGATAATCTTGACTTGATAATTTCAAGAACAGCATCTGTATATAAATCATTTAATCTTTTGAGATTTGACTCATTTTGAATTACAGTTATTTGATTAGACATAACCCCCCACCAATTGGATTGCTAAAAGAACCTTTTATAAACTATTTCTATTTCTTTATTGTGATTTATATATACCTTATTTAAAATCTTTTTATTTTTAGACAAATTATTATCATACTTAATATATTCCTCCAGAATATTTAATTGTTTCTCTTCACTTGATGCTTGTTCAAGTTTACTTTTTACTTCAGATATTTTTATAATATCATCAAAATCAGATAAGGTAGTCTTTCTTTTGACCATTTTACCCCCTCACAAAACTTGATTAGTATTATTTTATAGTTATGTTTTCAAAAAAATGTTAATTTTGATTAAATTTGAACGGTTCAATAACTGTTTAACAACGGTTATGTATGTTAAAATATATTTATTAAAAAAATTAAACTACTAATGGCTAAATTATTTATAAACAGGAGTGATAGAAATGTATAATTTCCAAGATAAGGTCGAATTTATATGGAGTATAGCTGAAATACTAAGGGGCCCATATAGAAAAGAAGAATATAGAAATGTAATATTGCCAATGTGTATTTTAAGAAGATTTGACTGTGTTTTAGACAACACAAAAGAATTGGTTTTAGAAGAGTATCAAAGGATGAAAAATCTTCCACAAGAGGCTATAGATGAAATACTAAACAGAAAATCTGGTTGTAATTTTAGTAATACAAGCAAATTTGATTTTAATAAACTTCTTTCAGACCCTGATAATATTGCAGACAATTTAAAGGACTATATTAATGGATTTTCTAAAAATGCAAGAGATATAATAGAACATTTTGATTTTTATAGAGAAATAGAAAAAATGGATAAAAATAATCTTTTATACTTAGTTGTAAAGAAGTTTAGTGAAATTGATTTGCACACTGATGTAGTTTCTAATACAGAAATGGGACTAATATTTGAAGAGTTAATTAGAAGATTTCTTGAAGATGCTGAGGCTGGTGACCACTATACTCCAAGAGAAGTCATTAAATTAATGGTTAATTTATTGTTTATATACGATGATGAGATTTTAACAAAACCAGGAATAACACAAACAATATATGACCCATGTGCGGGAACAGGTGGAATGGGGTTGGTGGCTCAAGACTATTTAAAAGAACTTAATCCAACTGCTAAACTTGAATTTTTTGCACAAGAAGTTAACCCACAATCCTATGCTATTTGTAAAGCAGATATGGTTATAAAGGGGCAAAATCCAAATAATATTGCACTTGGAAACACTTTATCACAGGATGCATTTAAAGATATGAAATTTGATTATATGATTACTAACCCTCCTTATGGAGTTGAGTGGAAACCAGCAGAAGAAGCAGTAAGAAGGGAATACGAAGAAAAAGGCTTTGATGGAAGATTTGGGGCAGGACTACCAAGAATATCAGATGGACAACTTTTATTCGTGCAACACCTTGTATCAAAAATGAAACGTGTTACAAATGAAAATCCTAAAGGCTCAAGAATTGCAATAATTATGAATGGTTCACCACTTTTTACAGGCGATGCAGGACAGGGAGAAAGTGAAATTAGAAGATGGCTAATTGAAAATGATTTAGTAGAAGGAATTGTAGCACTCCCAACAGACTTATTTTACAACACAGGAATTGCAACATATATTTGGATATTAACAAATAATAAACTTCCTGAACGCAAAGGAAAAATCCAATTAGTAAATGCAGTTGATTTTTATGAGAAGATGAAAAAGAGTTTAGGTAATAAGAGAAATTATATAACAGAAGAGCAAATAGAAGAAATTGTAAGAATATATGGTGATTTTAAAGAAAACAAGTATTGTAAAATATTTGATAATGAAGATTTTGGTTATAAGAAGATAGTTATAGAAAGACCATTAAGACTTAATTTTAAAGTAGATGAAGAAAGAATTAAAAATCTTTATGAAGAAACAGCATTTAAAAATTTAGCCACATCAAAGAAAAAAGGAGAAGCTGGACTTAAGGAAATAGAGGAAGGTAAAAAGTTGCAAAGCGATATAATAAATGCTTTAAACTCTATAAAATCAGATAAAATTTATAAGAATAGAAAAGAATTTACTGATGTATTAAAAACATTATTTAAAGAAAAACAACTAAAATTAAGTGCAAACATTTTAAAGGCAATTTTGTCTGCTCTATCTGAAAAGGATGAAACAGCAGATATATGTGTAGATTCTAAGGGAAATCCAGAGGCAGACCCAGATTTGAGAGATACAGAAAATGTACCACTAAAAGAGGATATATATGAATATTTTGAAAGGGAAGTTAAACCTCACGTTTCTGACGCTTGGATAGATGAAGATAAAACAAAAATAGGCTACGAAATACCTTTTACAAGACATTTTTATAAGTATGAACCATTAAGAAGCTCAGAGGAAATAAGAAATGAAATAATAGAACTTGAAAAGATTATACAGGAGAAGCTAAAGAAGGTGATGGAGATATGAGATATAAAAGGTATGAGAAATATAAGGATAGTGGAATAGAGTGGATAGGGGAAGTGCCAGAACATTGGGAAGTTAACAAATTAAAAAAATCTGTTATAAGTTTAAAAAATGGTATATGGGGTGAAGAACCAGAAAATGATGAAAATGACATATATTGCATAAGAATAATAGATTTTGATAGAAATAACTTTGAAGTTGAAGATAAATATTTTACAATTAGAAATTTACCAAAAGAAAAACAAATGCAATATTTATTAGATAAGGGAGATTTATTGATAGAAAAATCGGGTGGTGGAGAAAAACAACCCGTAGGCTTTGTAGCTCTATATAATCTTGATAAAAAAGCTATATATGCAAATTTTATAGCTAAAATGATATTAGATAAAGGGTGTGCAGATTCAAATTATTTTAAGTATTTACATTCAACAATATATGCAAAAAGAGTAAATGTAAGGTCAATAAAACAAACTACAGGCATTCAAAATTTAGACACAAATTATTATTTACAAGAATATGTTGTATATCCACCAATTAATGAACAAGTTAAAATAGCAAATTATCTTGACAAAAAAACTTCCGAAATAGATTCGCTTATCCAAGACAAAGAAAAATTAATATCACTACTTGAAGAAAAAAGACAAGCAATAATAACAGAAGCAGTGACAAAAGGACTAAATCCAAATGTAAAAATGAAGGATAGTGGAATAGAGTGGATAGGGGAGATACCAGAGCATTGGGAGGTTAAAAAGTTAAAATATATTGTAAGGAACGGAAAGGAAGGTATAAAAATAGGACCTTTTGGTAGTAGTTTAAAATTAGATGATATGGATGAAAACAATCCTTATAAAGTATATGGACAAGAAAATATAATCAATAATGATTTTACAAGAGGTAATAGGTTTATCACCCAAGAAAAATTTAATGAAATGCGTGGATATGAATTGTTTTCAGGAGATATTGTTATTTCTATGATGGGAACGATTGGAAAGTGCAAGGTAATACCATTAGGTATTCAACCTGGAATTATGGATTCGCACTTGATAAGATTAAGAACAAATAATGAGGTTATGTTACCAAAATTTTTTGAACATTTAATTGATAATGCCAATTATATTAAAGAACAAATGAATTGCATGAGTAAAGGTTCAATAATGAGCGGCTTAAATTCATCTATAATAAAAGAAATTATTTTAGTTGTTCCAAGTGTTATGGAACAAAAAAGAATAGTCGATTTCCTTGACAAAAAAACTTCCGAAATAGATTCACTTATTAATGATATTAAGCAACAAATTCAAAAACTAAAAGAATATCGTCAATCATTAATATTTGAAGCTGTTACAGGCAAAATTGATTTAAGAGATATTACACTACAATAAATTGGGGAGGGGAATTTGTATGTCCATTGACCATACTGAAAAAGGTTTTGAAACCAATATTGAAGATTATTTGATTAATATAAACGGTTATAGAAAGCGTAATTTAAAAGAAGATGCATTAGAAACTTTCAAAAAAATTGCAATAGATGTAGATATTTTATTTGAATTTTTAGAATCAACACAAGCAAAAGAAATAGAAAAGTTAAAGAATGTATATAAATCATCATATAAAGAAAAAATCATTGAAAGAATTAATAGAGAACTTAATAAGAGGGGATTAATAGATTGCCTAAGACATGGTATTAAAGATTATGGTGTTCATTTAAAACTTGCATATAATAGACCTGCAAATAATTTAAATTATACGTTATTAAACTTATACACTAAAAACATATTTACAGTTTCAAGACAAGTACATTATAGTGAAAAAAACAATAATAGTGTAGATATGATGATAATGCTTAATGGATTACCAATAATGATTTTGGAGCTTAAAAATCCTCTTACTGGTCAAACTGTTGAAGATGCAAAATTGCAGTATATGACTGATAGAGACCCTAATGAAATTTTATTTAAATTTAAAAAAAGAGCAATAGTATTCTTTGCAGTTGATACTGAAGAAGTTTATATGACTACAAAGTTAGAGGGAAAGAACACAGTGTTTTTACCATTTAACAAAGGAAATAATGGAGGAAGCGGAAACCCAGAAGTAGAAGGGAAATATAAAACATACTATCTATGGGAAGAGATATTGCAAAAGGACAGTTTACTTGATATATTATTTAATTTTGTTTTTATAAAGAAAGAGCAGATAAAAGATAGTACAGGTGAAATAGTAGAAGAAAAAGAAACATTAATTTTCCCAAGATATCATCAATTAGATGTAGTAAGAAAGTTAGAATATGATACTAAAAATTATAGAACGGGAAGAAATTATTTAATTCAACATTCAGCAGGAAGTGGAAAAACCAATAGTATTTCATGGCTTGCACATAGACTTGCAAAGCTTCATGATAAAGATAATAACCCTATATTCAATAGCGTTATAGTTATAACTGATAGAAGAGTATTGGATAAGCAATTACAAGATGCTATTTACCAAATTGAACATAAAGCAGGAATGGTTGCAAAGATAGAAAAAGATTCAAATCAATTAGCAGAAGCATTGATTAATGGAACAAGAATAATAATAACAACGTTGCAAAAGTTCCCTTATATTATTGAAAAAATAAATGGTCTTGAAACAAGAAACTACGCAATTATTATAGATGAAGCCCATTCATCACAAACAGGGAAGTCTGCGGCTGCTTTAAGGTTAGTTTTGTCTGCGAATGATTTAAATGAAGCAGAAGAGTTAGATAAACAAAATGAAGAAGATGATTTAGAAGATAAAATAAATGAAGAAATAAAAAAATTAGGTCCTCATAGCAATATATCGTATTATGCATTTACAGCTACACCAAAGGCTAAAACTCTTGAGTATTTTGGTATAAGGGGAGATGATGGTAAATATTATCCGTATCATGTGTATTCGATGAGGCAAGCCATTGAAGAGGGATTTATTTTAGATGTATTAAAGAACTATGTTACCTACAAAACCTTCTATAAAATATCTAAAAAAATAGAAGAAGACCCTGAAGTTCCATCAAGAAAAGCGGCAAAGGCTATAGCAAAATATGTATCATTACATCCCCACAATATAGCACAGAAAACAGAAATAATGATTGAACATTTTAGGCAAGTAACAAGACATAAAATTGGTGGAAGAGCCAAAGCAATGGTTGTTACAAGTTCAAGATTACATGCAGTAAGATATAAACAAGCATTTGATAAATATATAAATGAAAAAGGATACAACGATTTAAAAGCTTTAGTGGCATTTTCGGGAACAGTAATTGATGATGGTGTAGAGTATACAGAAGAAGGTATAAATAGAATAAGTGAAAGGGAATTACCAGAGAAATTTAAATCTGATGAATATAAGGTATTACTTGTTGCTGAAAAATATCAGACAGGCTTTGATGAACCACTACTTCATACTATGTATGTTGATAAAAAGCTTGAAGGTATTAAAGCAGTACAAACATTGTCAAGGCTAAATAGAACATGTAAAGGTAAAAATGACACATTCATATTGGATTTTGTTAATGACCCTGAAGAAATCAAAAAGGCATTCCAAACCTTTTATGAAGTTACAGAATTAGAATGTGCAACTGACCCAAATGTTTTGTATGATTTACAGAATGAATTAAATGCAGTACAGGTATATACAGAAGATGAAATATTAGATGTGGTAAAACTTGAGTTTGAAAATAAATTAAAATCACCAAAAGGACAAGAGAAACTCAACTCTATTCTTGATAAGGCAGTAGAAAGATTTAAAAAACTTCCAAAAGAAGAACAAGAACAGTTTAAAAGTGTTGCTAATAAGTATGTTAGAACATACTCTTTCATTCTTCAGATAGGACCTTTTGCGGATACAGAATTGCATAAACTATATATTTATTTGAATTTTCTTCTTAAGAAACTACCGAAATCAGGTTCAGTTAAGCTAAATTTAGCAGATGAAGTAGCTTTAGAATATTATAAAAATCAGAAAACCTTTGATGGAAGCATTTCGTTAATTAGAGAAGATAGAGCAACCTTGAAGCCTACTTCCTTTGGAAAATCAATAAATGAAGAGGAAAAAACAAAATTATCTGCTATAATAGAAAAACTTAATAAAAGATTTGGCACAGAATTTACAGAGACTGACAGGTTAACTATAGACCAATTAGAACAAGATAGTATTAACAATGAGGATATCAGAATTAGTGCAAATAGTAATGATTTTGATAACTTCAAGTTAGATTACACAAAGGCGTTTATGGATATTTTAATTAATAGAAGAGAAGAGAATGAAAAACTATTCCTTAAAATAATGACTGAGGATGAGTTTAAGAGTGTGGTATTTGACTATTTAGCTAAGAAAGTATATGACCAATTAAGAAATACTGCTATATAAAATTTGTCGGCAATCGGGCGGTTGTGGTATACCACAACCACTCAATTGCCGACAAAAATTTATTTATAAAAAATTAAGTTTATAGTTATATTTATATTTAAAATTTATTAATCATATATTTATAGATACTTTTAAATATAAACTATCGCACTTTGGAAAGTCGTGCAGATAGACTCCTGCGGGAGATAAAAAAATACCTCCCAGACTTATATAAAAATCTTATGAGAATATATGAATACATTGGAACAGATGAGGAGGAAAGGGTAATAAAAGAAGAGTACGAAAAGATTGATGGGATATCTATTGATTTTGGTGTAATGCAGAGAACCCACAGGGCAGTTGTTATACCAACTAATTTTGTATGGGATGATATAGGAAGCTTTACATCCCTTGAGAGATTTTTAAGCAAAGATGAAAATGGAAACATAATTCAAAACTGTGAAGCTGCTGTTATGGATGTAAAGAATACAACAATAATGGGCGATAAAAGGTTAGTTGCTGCAATAGGAATAAGGGATATGCTAATTATAGATACTGATGATGTAATTTTAGTATGTCCAAAGGATAGGGCACAGAGTATAAAGGATTTAGTTAAGAAGATTTCAAGCAGTGAAGAATTTGAGAAGTTTATATAATTTAACAAAAAAAATCCTTCCTAAAAAAGAGGAAGGATTTTTTTAGTGTGAAACGAACAAACTTTATGAAGTTTTGCCTTTGGGGTTAACGTAACTCTTGTTATAAGTTTCGAAATGTTAAAAGGACAGTTTTTATAATACTGCTATTTGGATAGTTTTAGTTTTGTTTTCGTTAAATAATTATTTTTATTATTCAAGCGGAATTTTTCATTTCCTTACAGAAAAAATGTAACTTTTGCCGAGGATTAATTTAAATATTAATTCCTTTCGTCAAAACTTGTCGAAAATTACATATTGATAAAATATTTTGTCTAAATTAAAATATAGTTAACAAAAACTTTAAAATTATTATAATTATATTTCAACTTCGGAGGTGAATCTATGGTAAAAAAACACAAATTTAATTCTATAAGATTTAAACTAACAATAATTCCATTATTGGTATTATTTATTTCTTATACCTTATTTACTGTTTTAGCAGTAAATTATACAAAAAAGTCTGTGTTATCAACGATGAAAAATGATGGTTTAGAACTTACAAGACAAATGGCAAAAAGAATAGAACAAAGTGGATTGGCGTATAACACGCTAAATGAACAGGTAGAAGATAAAATAAGAGTATCAGGTAGGATTATTTTAGAACAACCATCAATAAATAACGAAATGTTAATTAAACTTGCAGATACCTTAGGTGTAGATGAAATAAACTATACTGATTCAAAGGGTGTAATAATTTATTCTAACCTTCAATCAAGCATTGGAGCAAGTTTTGACGAAAAACATATTTCTTATCCTGTGTTATCAGGCAAACAGAGTGAGCTTATGGAAAATATAAGAAAAAGCAGAGAAAACAATAATTACTATAAATACGGCTATATTAAAAATCCAAAGGGTGGAATGATTCAGGTCGGAATACTTGCCAATAAGATACAGGCTATGTATGACCAAACAAGCTATCAGGCAATAGTAGATGAAATTGGTAAAAACCCTAATATAGTTTATGCTCTATTTATAGATAGAAATCTAAAGGCAGCAGCCCACAGCATAAAAGAAAGAATAGGAATTGAACTTAAGGATGAGGGAAGTAAAAAGGCAGCTATAGATGGTTTAGAATCCGCCTCAGAATATTATTATGATGTTAAAAAGGTGAAGGTATACGATGTTTTAGCACCAGTATATATTAATGGAAAGCACATCGGTGCGATTAATATAGGTATTTCAATGAAACCTGTATATGATGCAATAAATAAAACTATTATTACAATGAGTATTATAGGCATACTTTCATTTTTACTGGTAGGATCAATACTATTTATATTCTCTAACAATGCAGTAAATGCTATTAATAAGTTTAAAGCTCTACTTTCATATATGTCTGATGGAGATTTAACAAAGGATGTAGACGAAAATCTTATAAAAAATAAAGATGAATTTGGAGAGATGGCAAAGGCTATCTTAGGGGTAAAAGAATCCTTTAAGATGATAATTGGTGATATTAAAGAAAAGGCAGAACATATAGGCAAATCATCAGAGGAATTAGCTTCAACATCACAGGAGATGGCAGCAGGTTCAGAAGAGGTTGCAGCTACCATAAATGAAGTGGCAAGAGGAACACATACACAATCTGAAGAGATCTCTGCCGTTGTTAGTTTAATGCAGGATTTAGCTCAAAATATGGATAACATATACCAAAAATTAAAAAATGTTAAAGAATCAACAGATGATACAAAAAATAAAGTAAATATAGGTAAGAATGAATTAAATCTTCTATTAAAATCTATTGAAGATATAAAGGAATCCTTTAAATTGGTTAATAAAAAGGTACAGAACCTTTCAAATTCTGTAGTAAGAGTAAGTAGCTTTACAGATGCAATAACAAATATAGCAGATCAAACAAACCTTCTTGCCTTAAATGCTGCAATAGAGGCAGCACGTGCAGGTGAAGCAGGACGTGGTTTTGCAGTTGTTGCTGATGAAGTTAGAAAACTTGCAGAGGAATCTAAGCGTTCTGCTGATGAAATAAAAAATCTAATTACATCAATTAATGAAGATACTAAGGAAGTAATAACAACCGTAGGTGAGGTTGATAGTTACGTTGTATCTCAAATTGAAACAGTAGATAAAACTGTAAAATCCTTTGAGGATATATTAATTTCAGTTGAGGCTATTGTTCCTACAATAGAAGATGTATATAAATCAGTTGATTCAACAGTTGAGGTTAAGGATCTTGTACTTGCAAAGACTGAAAATGTATCAAGTATAATAGAAGAGGCATCTGCTTCAACTGAAGAAATTTCAGCATCAAGTGAAGAGATGTCTGCTTCAGTGCAGGACATTGCAGAATCAGTACAAGGACTTGCACAAATTGCAGATGAGCTTGTAAAAGCGGTAGAGAGATTCAAAATATAAGACAACAAGGTTAAAAGTAAAATCAACCATTTAGGGGTAATAAGTGTATAGGTTTGAGTATATTAATTGAAAAATCATAACATATTTAAAATTGTGTTAAATGCACTTCATCCTTCCTTTAATCTATGGAAGGATGAAATTTTTTTTGTTATAATTAAAGTACACATTCTACAAAGGGGGTATATGATGAAAGATTTACTAAAGTTATTTTTGATTTTTGTTTTTGGGGGACTTGTATCTGCAGCCTTTATTTTTTTAAATTTAAATCCTATAATATCATTTACAATATTAACTTTATTGTTGCCGTTAGTGACCTATTTTACTTCTAAAAGGGTGGTGTATGTAAAGGAAAAGGTTGAAAAAAATGAGTTAAATTTTACGGATATATCAAAAAAGCTTGCAAATAGTAGCAGGGATATATATATATCAAGCAATAAACTATATGATTTGTCAAAGGAGATATACAGCTTATCAGATGAAATAACTGTACTAAGCGATAAGGATAATTCAAATATAAAATCAATAATAAAAGAAATAGAGAACATTATGTCAAAGGTTTCAGATATAATGAGATCAGCCCAAGATGCTAAGAACTTTTCAAATTATTGTATAAAGGATATTAAAGAAAATGAAAATTCAATAAAGACTTCAAGACAAAATTTTGATGAGCTAATAAATGTATATAGGAATTTTTCAAAGAGCAAGGATGAGCTTGTTACATCCTCACAAAAGATTTATGAGATTGCAGATTATATAAATGAAATTGCAAATAAGACACACCTTTTATCCTTAAATGCGAGCATAGAGGCAGCACGTGCAGGTGAATCTGGGCGAGGCTTTTTAGTGGTAGCTTCAGAAATTAAAAAGCTTGCAGCTCAATCAAAGGAGTTTAGCGACAATATTAAAAAGGTATTAGATGGAATTACTCAAAATATAAATAGACTTGATGAGGTTTCAAACCAAAGTTCAATTAAGATGGAACAGACAAAGATGGAGATGGAGGAGCTTTATAATTCAATATACAGATTTATAAATTCCTCAGTTGAGCTCAATGAAAATATAGATAACATAATTGTACAGGCAAAGGAAATAGAATCTTCAACAAATTCAGCCCTTGAAACTTCACAGGCTGTTTACTCATCCCACGAAAATACATCTTCATTGATAGAAAAGGCAGCAGAACTTATACAAAACCAATGGACTGTTGTAGAAAAGTTTAAAGTTATCTCAAATGATATTTCTTCAGCATCAGATGAATTTTTAAGCCAGAGTATAGATAAAAGTGTAGAGGATAAATTAGTTGAGATAGGTAAAAAAATAATGGAATACAGAGGAGATAAGTCAGAGGCAGCATTGAAAAGATTATGCAAGGAATTAGACATAAATGATGTTTATTATGCAAATTCACAGGGAATATTTGAATATGGTACAACAAAGGATGCCTTAGGTCTAAATATTTTTGAACTTGATAAAAGATATAGAGATTTTGTAAAGAGTGGAAGGGAAGTTCAAATATATCCATTAACAAGAAGATTAGATACAGGAGAACTATTTAAGTTTATGGCTGTAAAGAGGTTGGATAAAGATGGGGTAATATCAGTCGGTATATCTATAGATAAACTCCTCAAAAAGTGCCACCAAGAGCTCCGAAAAAATGATACCTTAAAAAATGTCACCACTATATATAGTGTATAAGAGATAATTTGTGCTGCTATATATAGTATACTTTTGAAAATGATTTGATTTTTTCGGAGGTTTCCCACCCAAGTGAAATGTGACATTTCCCATAATATGTATTAAATTATTGCTATAATTTTTAATCTAATAAGCGACATTCATCTTAGAGTTTTCAAGATGAATGTCGCTCTATTTTTAGGTAATATTATAAACCTTATCAACTCCGAACTCATTATTTATAAAATATAGATAGGCATAAGAATTGAAAAGGCAAACAAACTCCATAAAAGCTTATTGTTGTACCATAATTTTGTTGTTTTTTTTATTTTTCCTGTTCCTCTTTTGCTTCCTTTATATTTTTTATGTCATAAACTCCACTTTCAACAGTTTTAATTGCAGCATCAAGTCTTTTATCTAAAAGACAATGCAAATCCTCTGCTGAACGTCTAATCTCAAATACCAGCTCCAAAAGTTCTTTTATTTCGTGTTGTTCTGTAAAATTTATATGTGAAATGGAATTTGCAGCCGATGCAAATCCATCAGCAGCGACTCCAAGCCTTGATATTGAATCGATAATTGGTAATATCTCCGTATTAAAAAGCTCACCAACCGATTTATACTTTGCCGCAAAACCAAATTTTTCTACTGTCTCGCCCACAAAACCACCCCTTCTTAGTTTTTTAAGGGGACATTACAATATTTTTCCTACTGCCTCCTTATATATGTTTAGTGTCTCCTTTGCAGTTTTATTCCAACTAAATTTTAATGAATGTTCATATCCCTTTTTGGCGAGACCTTCTCTTTTGTTTTCATCCACAATAAGACTCTCAATTGAGTTTTTTAGCTCTTCTGCATCAAAGGGATTAATAAGAAGTGCAGCATCTTCAACAATTTCAGGTATAGATGAAACATTAGATGTTATAACTGGTGTCTTACAACTCATTGCCTCAAGGGGAGGAAGTCCAAAACCTTCATACAGTGATGGATATAAAAATATAGTTGCACCACTATAAAAATAGGGCAAATCCTCATAGGGTACATATCCAGTAAATATAACATTTTCCTTTATGTTTAGACTATTTGCAAGGCTTATCAAAAAGCTGTGCTCATCTTTAGATGAACCTACAATAACAACCTTAAACTTATCCCTTATATCTTTAATGAGCCTTGAATAGGCAAGAAGTATGGATTTAACGTTTTTCCTTGGACTAAATCCACCAATGTATAAAAAGTAATCAAAATCTATGTTATATCTTTTATTTAAAAAGTCTCTGCATACATCCTTTTCGATTGGTCTGAAATAGTCATCGGCTGCAAGGTGTGTTACCTTTATCTTATCCTCCTCCACGTCAAATATCCTCATAATATCCTTTTTGGAGAAGTTTGAAACGGTTATTATAAAATCAGAATTTTGTATTATCTGTGGCATTTGCGATATAAATTTTTTTAAATATCCACGACCAACAGTTTCGGGCATTACATATGGAATCAAATCGTGAATTGTAGATATATAGATACAGCTTTTTTTAGAAGGAAGTCCTATTCCGTTCTGTGGAACGTGATATAAATCAATTTTTTTAGCCTTTAGGTTTTCGGGTATAAAGTATTCCTCAAAAAAATGGTGGTGTTTTTTAGAAGCAATACTTATGGATATGTTCTTATTAAAGTTAAATTGTTTATAGTTACTCCCATACCAGTATAATAAATAATTATTTTCAAAGTCGTGTAGATTTATATATTTCAAAAGCTCTATTGTATAGGTTCCAATTCCGGTTCCAGCATAAAGATTAGCACCTCTTGCATCTATGGCAATATTCATCCTATCACTCCGAAAATTAGCTGTATATATTATAAATATTACATTTATTAGCCAAATGTGCATATTTTTTTAAATATCATAGTAGCACAAAAAGAATTTATAAACATATTATAAAATAGAACTCTTAAATGGGAGATGAAGTATGTTTTTTGATGAAGTAGAAAAGGCCTATGGATTTAAAATTCTCTCCTACGAAAAAATAAAGAATATATATAAACTTAATACAGATAAAGGTTTATATTGCTTAAAAACATCAAAGTACGATTTAAAACAATATAATTTTATTATAAGTGTAATGCTATATCTTATAAATAAAGGCTATGAACACATACTTCCTATTTATAAAACAAAGGATGGAGAGCTTTTTATATCATTAAATGATGCTTATGCATATCTTACAGACTTTATAGAAGCAAAGGAGGCAGACTTTAAGGATTTAACAGAACTTAAGATGTGCATAGAGGCAATTGCAAGGCTTCATATATTATCAAGAGGATTTAAATATGACATAAGAATAAGAGATTATTATGGTAAGTGGATTGAAAAGTTTAGAAAAAGAAGTAGTGAGCTTTTATACTTTAGAGCAATATGTGAAGCAAAGGAGGATAAAAGTGAGTTTGATGAGATATTCTTAAAATATTTTGATATGCACTATAAACAGTCACTGAAGTGCCTAAGGGATTTTGAAAAGTCCGGATATCTAAAAATAATGGAATCCCATAAAAAACTTCACGAGGTATGCCATCACGATACAGCAAATCACAACTTTTTAATAACAAACGATAATCTAATTATAATTGATTATGACTATGCAATAATGGATACACATCTTCACGACCTATCAAGTATATTAATCAGAAACTTAAGATATGGTAATTGGGATATTAAGCTATTTAACTTCATTTTAAATGAATATGGAAGATACATTCCTGTTTCATTGGAGGAGGTTAATCTTATATTCTGCTTTATGGAGTTTCCACAGGATTTTTGGCAGGTGGGTCTGCAATATTATGTTGAGAAGCAGCCCTGGACAGAGGACAACTTTTTAAAGAGGCTAAATAGGGTTGTTTCTGATTCGGAAAATAGATTTAAATTTTTAGATGAGCTGGAGGGGTTATATGGAAAATATAGATAAATATATAGAAAAAATAGAAAAAATGAAGAGCGAACTTAACGATATAACCTTAGAACTTCTTAAAAGGACAGATGAAGAAAATATAAACATTGGAGATTTGGAGGATAAAATAAAAGGTTTAAAGGATGAAATAAAGAGGTTGAAAAAATTGAGAAAACAGCAGGAGAAGATGGAGGAACTTCTTGAGAAGAAGGATGAGATTATAAGGGAGATAGAAAAATCAAAGGAAAAGCATTTAAAGAAAAAGCGTAAAAGAAAACATTAGGAGTGATTGTATGGATTTTAAAGGGGGAAAAGATAAAATAAAAAAAATTGAAAAGGTTGACGATGGGTTTATTGTTGATATTGGAAGTAGAAGACTTCATTTAAAGAAGGTTGGTATAAAGGAGTCAGAAATACTTTTTATAAATGAAGTTATAGAACATTCTGTGAAAAATGGATTTAATAATATTGTTGTATTTGAAAGCCTAAGTGATGGGAAACCATATATAAAGTATGAAAATGAACTTTATATTTTAACAAACATATATAGCTTTGTCGATTTAAAGAAGGATATAAATGCCTATTGTTTAGCTTCGCTTTTGGCAGATTTTCACAAAACAACAGGGGGATTTACAGCAAGGGATGAAATAAAACCAAGTGTAACCTGGGGAAAGAGAACAGGTAAATATAGAAATCTTTATACAATGTTAGATAAATTTATAGATGAGATAAGTGAAAAGAGTAGGCGTAATGAGTTTGAGGAGAAGGTTGTATCTATTTTGGGTGAGCTAAAGACAAGATGTAAAGGTGCAATGAAGGCCTTTAGAAGCATAGAATATTTTAATCTTCTTGAACTAAGTATGAAGAAGAAGGAAATAGTCCTATATGACATTGGAAAACAGACATTGGCGGAGTTAAATGGAAAGTATTATATATACGATGTATTTGATTTATCCTATGGACTTATAGAGGAAGATTTGGCTATGCTCATAAAAAAGACAAATAGAGAAAATAAAGACAAAATAATAGATATTTACAGTAAAAATTCACCAAGGCAGATAAACTTAAATATACTTGAGGCATATTTAAACTTTCCTGAAAATACACTTAAGGTAATATGTGAATATATGAGGCAGAAGGATGCTAATTTAGTAGCAAAGCTTCAAAGGGCCTCTATTAAGGATGATGTGAGGTGAATTTATGGAATATAAGTTTAGAGACAAAGTATATCTTTCAACATATATGTTAGACACAGAACTTTTTGATAGATATAATTTTTTAGTTGAAGATGCTGTGCCCATCCGTTCAGTTTTTATATTAAAAACAAATGAGGGGCTTAAGATACTTAAAAAGATAGATTATAAGTTAGAGGAACTTGAGTACATCTATGAGGCACTAAATCACATAAGAAGGACATACCCCTATGTAATAAATTTTAAGCAGAGTATAGAAGGAAAACCCTATGTTGAATATCAAGGTGGTATATATGTTGTACTTGATTTAATTGAGGGACGCGAGTGCATATATGAAAATCCTGTTGATTTAATAGGAGCATCAAAGGCGCTTGCAAAACTTCATAGTGCATCAGAGGGAATTAAGGTTAAGGATATACGAAACAATCTCTATAAGATGGAAGCAAATATCATAAAAAAGATAAAGGAACTTAATATGTGTAGAGACTTTGCAAAGCTTCATTTAAATAAGAGTGACTTTGATAAACTTTTTTTAGAGTATGCAGATTATTATATAGATGAAGCAACACAAGCCCTAAACAAACTCCAAAAGTCGGAGTATAGGAGGTTGTGCAGAGAAAGGTATGTTCTTTGCCACCACGATTTAGCACATCACAATATAATTGTGGACAATGAGGATAATTATTATTTTGTTGATTTTGACTATGCTGTTGTGGATTTACCCTATCACGACCTCTGTAATCTTATAACAAAGGCAATAAAACACAATATGTGGAATATAGATATGGCAGACACTGTTCTTCAGGGATACAGAAGCATTAACGAGCTAAAAAAGGATGAACTTGAGGTGCTTTATGCATACCTTTTATTCCCACAGGATTTTTATGATATCACGATAAGCTACTATATGAAGACAAGAGGATGGGATGAGGATGAATTTTTTGAAAAGCTAAAGCGAAAGGCAGAGTATAAGGATGATAGGGAGAGGTTTTTAAAGGACTTTAAGGAGTTTATAGAAGGATAGAGGGGAGCAAAATTCCCCTCTATCTATTTAATATTTCTATTGTTTCAATTGTTGTTTTCTTCCAAGAATATATACTGCTTCTCTTTAGTGCTTTAAGCACCATTTTGTTATATAGAGTTTCATCCTTTAGAAGAATCAGCATTTTTTCTTTTATATCCTCTATTTCATATGGGTCAATATATAGTGTATCCTCCCCAAGAACTTCAGGTATAGATGTTTTATTTGATGCAATTGTTGGTGTTCCACAGGCCATAGCCTCAAGAGGAGGAAGACCAAAACCTTCGTAAAAGGAGGGATAAACAAAAATCTTTGCAGCATTATAAAAGATTGGAAGTTCCTCAACAGGAACATATCCAGTAAATACTACATCATCCTTTAGATTAAGTTTAAGGGCAAGATCCCTGTAATCATAATAGGACCTACCTTTTTTTCCAAGTATGACAAGCTTAATAGGATTTTTGTATTTCTCCTTTAATAGTGCAAAGGCCTGTATAAGTCCCTTTATATTTTTTCTTGGGCTAAACCCTCCGACATAGAGGATGAAATCATCTTCTATACCATAGTTTCTTAGTACAAAGTTTTTACAAATTTCTTTATCCATAGGAACATAAAAATCTTCGGCTGCAAGATGTGTTACATGTATTTTTTCTTCAGGAAAGTTTAGGGTTTCTGCAATATCTTTTTTTGAGAAATTAGATACGGTTATTATTCCATCTACTCTTTTAATAAGCTCTGGAACTTCTCTAAGATATATGTCAAGATATTGAGGGCCTACTGTTTCAGGCATTTTATAGGGGATTACATCGTGAAGTGTAATAAAAAATCTGCAGGGTTTATCCTTTGGTAGACCAATTCCATTTTGAGGTACAAAATATACATCCATATTTGTATTGCTTATTACATTAGGAATATAAACATCCTCCCAAAAGGTATCTTTACTTCTGTCGTCAATTATATTAACCTCAATGTTATTTGGAATATCAAGGTCGGAGTTGTTTTCATTAGGCAAAAAGAAGGTGTACCTGTTTATTTTATCGAGCCTGCATATATTATAGATAATTTGATATGTGTATGTGCCAATTCCAGTTCCACGATACCATCTTGCGGCACGTGCATCAATTCCAATCTTCATTTTAGCACCTTATAAATATTTCTACTATATCATAATATGTTATATAAATAAAAGTGTGAAGAAGGAACGTAAAGAAAAAGGGCTGCATTTTGCAGCCCAGATGTTAAGGAATTAAGCAGCTTTTTCTTCTTCTTTTTGTTCGCTTGATCTATTGTATTTTTTAGTGTATGTCACAAGTAATAGTATTGAAGCTGTAGTATATACAGCAGCAGTTATATAGTAAGCTACTGCATAACCAGATGTAGTCTTAAATAGGAATCCCTTTGTAAAGAAACCTGCAAGTATTGATGTTAGTGCACCTGCAACGAATATTGCTGAGTTGTATGCAGGTCTTAGTTCCTTTGACACGAATTCCATTGGTAGTGAGTTCATTATTGGGTTTGCAGCATTCATAAGACCAAATCTAAAGAATAGTGCTAAACCTACTACCATAGCAGCCTTGTCACCAAATGCACGTCCATTTGCAATGAACATCATAAATGGAATTGATGCAAGTGCAAGACCACCAAGTGCAACAACTTGTCCAATCCTCTTTACTATATATGGACATATAGCTGTAAATATAACGCCAGCAAAGTATGAATAAGAAATTAGCTTTGAAGTAGTTGCTCTGTCTATTCCAACAAACTTATTTAGATATACTGAGAAGTATGGGCATATTAATGATGCACCAAATCTAATTAGAGCATAATATACTAAGAATATAAGAACGTATTTATTAGTAAGTATTGACCAATCAAAGCCCTTCTTTTCTTTGCTTG
Organism: Caloramator sp. ALD01; assembly: GCF_000472625.1. Lineage (NCBI taxonomy): Bacteria > Bacillati > Bacillota > Clostridia > Eubacteriales > Clostridiaceae > Caloramator > Caloramator sp. ALD01. The sequence goes on along the minus strand of NZ_KI421441.1, from coordinate 17,158 downwards.
TTTCTTTATAGTCTGATTCAACTTGTTTTACAAATAGGAATGGTATTAATGATATAAGTGCAACTATTGCAAACATTAGAAGTACGTCTTTATGTGCAAGGATATATTGATTTAGCATTTCAGGGCTCATCTTGTCAACTGCTTCTGAAATAGCTTGAGCTTCTGCCTTTGAAATATTCATTCTTGCAGCAAATCTATTTACAATTAATGAACCTCCAAAGTAAGTTGCAACAACCATACCAGCAAGGTTTGTCCAAATAGCAGTTGAGAATATTTTATTTCTGTTTTCTGGTGTAGTATATGCTGTAAGGTATGGTGGAAGTATTACGTCATAAAGTGTTGTACCAGTTAATATTGCAAGTGTTGCAACTGGGAATATAAGTCCAACATTTACATAAGCAACTGCAACAAGTCCTAATATAACCATTAAAGGAGCTGCAAGTGCAAGTGCCTTATATCCTACCTTTGGTGCTAAAAGAAGAATTGCTGCTGCAAGGAAGGTACTGTAGCCCATATAGGCTGAAAATGATTGTGCAGTACCAAGTGATACTTGTTGTAGGAATGTAACAAGTACGTCAAAGGCTATACCTGAAAGTAATCCCATAAATATGTAGCTTACTATGAAGGCATAGCTGTTAAGGTTAAAACGTTTTAATTCCTTTTGTTCCATTGTGCTACCCCCTATATTATTTTTTTTCGACAATTAGTATTATAAAATGTTAAAATAATTTTAACAATATATTTTAAAAAAGTAGTAATATTTAGTAAATTCAAATAATATTTTAAATTGAATTGAAAATGACGGATAAAATGCAAAATAGTCTATGATATAAAAACTTGAATTAAAAAATTCAATAAAAACAACCAGTATAAAATTTCGAAAAATTTAGAAAAACAAATTTAAGCAATGATTTTGCTTGTTTATGTTACAAAAAATAAACATTCTGAAATTTTAGTTTTGTGAACTAAAAACGCTTTATTTTGCTAAACATATTGTCAATTATTTATTATTCATTTGGAATAGTTGAATAGAAACTGACATAAAAATGAATAAAGGGGGTGGAATTATGGTTAGAGAAACAGAAATATCAAATCAATTTGGTTTTAGAATATACGACTGTATACCAAAAAAAAGGAGTATATTTGCTAAAAACCGACAAAGGGGATAAATGTTTAAAGAAAATATCCTATGGAATTCAAAAACTAAATTATATTTATAAGGCTAAAAATCATATTGTTTCAAATGGTTTTGAAAGGGTAGATAGATACAATCTATCCCTTAATAATAATCCATATGCCCTTGTAAATGAGGATATATATATAGTTACCGACTGGATTGATGGAAGAGAGGCAGATTTTAAGGTATTAGAAGATGTTAAGATAGCTGCAAGAACTTTAGCAAAATTTCATATAGCAGCAAGGGGTTTTGATTTAGAGGAAAACCTTAAGGTTAGATGTGATGTAGGTAAATTGCCATACACGCTTGAAAAAAGACTTAGAACCCTTAAGAAAATGAAGGAGATGGCACAAAAGAACAAAAAGAAAACCGAGTTTGATATGCTGTATTTATCAAATGTAGATAGTTTTTATGAGCTTGCAAAGAATTCTTATGAAACTATCAATATGGAAAGCTATAAAAAGGTATGCGATATGTCCCTAATTGAAAAGGTTTTGTGCCACCACGATTACACATACCACAACATATTAATAAAAAATCCTGATGAGGTGTACTTAGTTGATTTTGATTATTTGAAATCTGAGGTTCAGGTCTATGACTTATCAACCCTTATTGTTAAAACATTAAAGAGGGTTGACTGGAATATAGATTATGCAGTAGTTATTTTAAAGGAATACTCATCAATAAGAGAGCTTACTTCTGATGAAAAGGAAGTATTAAAGACATTACTTAAATTTCCACAGAGATTTTGGAGGCTTGCTAATAGATACTACTATAAAGAGGCAGCTTGGACGGAGGCGACCTTCCTAAAGAAGATGAAGGAGATAGTTGATGAAAAGGATAGATATTTAGAGTTTTTAAGCAAGTTAGATGAAATATTGTGATGTATGAAAAATGTGATAACTGTGACATAGGGCAGTTTGGAAGGTATATATTCTAAACTGCCCTATGTCATTATTTTTTAACCTTATACTTCAATAAAACATATTATATACAAAGGAGGTGATGTTATGGAGGAATTTAAAGTGGGGGATATAGTTATAAGGAAATCCTATGGCGGTGATGTCTATTTTAAAATAATGGAGATAGTAAAAAAACAGGATGGTACAAACCTATATATTTTAAAGGGAACTAACTACAGATTAATTGCAGATGCACAGGAGGAGGATTTAGAGAAGCCACCTATTTCTAAAATATCAAAGGAGGAAGATGAAACCCTAAAGAGAGTAAATACACTCATTAAAAAGGCAGTACTTCAAAGAAGAAGTCAAGGGACCTTTCAAAGAATAAATACTCCAAATGTAAACTCAAATGTTACCTTTGGCCGTCCTGGCAAGGTCCTTCATATAGATGGTGATATGGAATATTTAAATATATGCCTAAAGGGATATAAACAGCTTGGTATAGAGGCTTATGGAAGATTTGTTCCAGAGGTTAGACAGCCGGATGTTGTTCTTGAGCTTTTAAATGAAGTAAGACCTGATATATTGGTCTTAACAGGTCACGATGCGATGCTTAAGGGAAGTCAGGACTACAAAAATTTAGATAGCTATAGAAACTCAAGATACTTTGTTGAGGCGGTAAGAAGAGCAAGGGAATACGAGCCATCCTATGATGATTTGGTTATATTTGCTGGTGCTTGTCAATCCTTCTATGAAGCATTAATTGAGGCAGGTGCAAACTTTGCAAGCTCTCCTAATAGGGTTTTTATACACGCCATGGACCCTGTTTTTGTTTGTGAAAAGATAGCATTTTCAAGTATTTCAAAGTTTTTAAATCCTAAAGAGATAGTTGATAGTACAATTACAGGGATTAAGGGTATAGGTGGACTTGAGACGCGGGGCAAATATAGAGAGGGACTACCTAAATCACCTTATGCATAGGTGGGGTGTTTATGAAGATAATGGGTGTATCCTTTAAAGATTTTGTTTTAAGTAATGTGTTGAAAATAGATATTGATATTTTTGATATGCCATTTGAGGTTTTAAAGGCATTAATTGTTTTAAAAAGAAGTGAACTAATTGTACACGTAAAAAATTCTGGTTATTACAAAAGAGAATTTAGTGGCGAAATTAATTTGGATAATTTAAAAAAACTTGAAGATACAAAGAAGGAACTATTGGATAGAGCCTATGATGAGACACAAGGTATAATTGTTGTAAATAATGCTGAACCTGTTGCACTCTATTTTACAAAGTGCTGTGGAGGAGGGACAGCAAATTCAGAGTCTATATTAGGATATAAGGTTAATTATTTAAGAAAGGTACTTTGTAGAAGATGTAGCGAAAGATGTGAAGAAATAAAGATTGATTGCGAAAAGATGGCAAATGCAATAGGATGTAGAATTAAATATAAAGACCAGATAAGGGAAATTATACGTGATGTGTCGAGGGATGATACAGGAAGAATAAGAAAACTTAATCTTCTTGGCAAGGAAATAACAGGAGATAAGCTAATGGAGATATTAGGTTTAAAGAGCAATAGAGTTTATTTTAAAGAAGATAGCATAGTTTTAAAGGTTGTGGGTGAAGGAATAGGGCTTGGTGTGTGTATTGAGGGTGCTTGTTCTATGGCAAATGAAAATAAAGATTTTAAGGATATAATAGAATACTACTATACAGGTATTGAATTTGTTAAGCTTGATGAGGACAAAATTGTAAATACACTGGAGGGAAGAAAAATTGTAATAGATGCAGGACACGGTGGAAGGGATTTTGGGAATGTAAATGGCGATTTTATTGAGAAGGATATAAACCTAAAAATTGCCCTAAGGCTATATGAACTTCTATCTAATAAAGGGGCTGAATGTATTTTGACAAGGTGTATAGATGAGGATATAACACTTTCAGATAGAGTTAAAATAATAAACAGGAAAAGACCTGATATATTTATAAGCATACATCAGAATAGTTTTCCTCAGGAGAGCGTTAATGGAATAGAGGTTTACTGTTTTAAGGATGATATAGATGCTGTAACCCTATCAAAAAAGATATTAGATAGGGTTACAGAGGAATTGAAGATAAAAAATAGGGGTATAAGAGAAGGGGACTACTACATTTTAAGGGAGAGCAAAAGCACAGGAGTTATTGTAGAGTGTATGTATATTACAGGAAATATAGATAGTAGGTTAATATGTGAAGAGAATATTTATAAAATCGCAGAGGCGATATATAGGGCTGTATGTGAATATTTTGAAGTTATTGTTTGATTGTAATAATGCCAAGGTATTTTTGAAATGTCTTGGCATTATTACAATGATTTTTTGTCAAATTGAAATACTATATGAATTATAGAGTATTGTTGAGATATAGTGAAGTATTATGAAATTAATAAAAATTTTAAAATTAGTAAACATAAAATTAATATTGACTTTAGATAAAAATGCTGATAAAATTAATTATTTTATTTGACAAAATTAAGTTGTTGGAGTAAAATTGTATTTGTGGAAAGAGGGTGTTTGTTATGAAGGGGAAAGAACTTTTAGATGCCATCAAAAAAAATATTGATGAGCACGTAGGAGAAAAGGTCCTTTTAAAGGCAAACAACGGCAGAAAGAAAGTTCTTGTAAAAGAGGGTATTTTAGAACAAACATATCCCAATATATTTGTAGTTAGAGTCGAAGCAAGTGACAATACATCAAGAGTTATTTCATATAGCTATTCTGACATACTTACAAAAAATGTACAAATAGTCTTTGAAAACAATGAAGTAGCAATGTAGAAGATAAACTACAAAATCAAAAAGGAGCCAAAGCTTGGCTCCTTTTTGATTTTGCAAAAAACACAAAAACCACCGGGGAAGTGGTTTTTGTGTGGGGTTATGGGTTTGGCAGCTTATTTTTTAAAATAGGGGGATAAAAGATTAAGGTTTCTTTAGGGTATTGAGAATTTATGAGAGGTTATATGGTCATCAACAATTATTAATTTTATCTAAAATAAAAAAAATGTCAATATATATCGAAAAAAGAAGTAATATTAAAAAAATTCTATCAAATAATGTTTTAGTCATAAAAAAGCTGTAGTCATTATATACTATATTAGGTAATTTTGGGTGGGAGGGATATAATGTCAGTAGAATTAGTTAGAGATATGCTAAATTACGAAAGAATAATTGCTGAAGGTTCAAGTCAAACAATGGTTAGTGGAGATATTGTGATTGACGAGATGAACCCAGAGATAGATAAGATACTAAACGTTGATGGAGAAGTTACATTAATGGAGGCTACTGTACTTGAGGATAAGGTTTTAGTTGATGGCAGAATGTCGTTTAAGATACTCTATGCATCAAAAGGTGAAAATTCTGTAGTTAAAATTCAAAAGGCAGATACTAATTTTAAACAATATGTTCAGGCTCCAATGGCAGTTCCTAATATGACCTGTAAAGTAATGTCATCAATTGAAACGCTTGAATATGAAATGCTCTCTGATAAGAAGTTAAAGGTTAATGCAGTTGTAACATTGAAGACTGTTGTATATCAAAAGTGTGAGGTTGAAACAATAGTTGACATTAAAGGACAAGACCTTCAAACACAGAAGGATACAATGAAGGTATGTGAGTTTGTTTCTGAGGACACATCTAAGGTTATAGTAAAGGGTAATTTAGAACTTCCTCAGGATAAGGGAGAGTTTGCAAACATACTTAAACTTTCTGCTCACGTTCATAAAAAGGACCTATTAATTCAAGATGGTAAGCTTGTTGTAAATGCTTGTGTACTCTCAAGGGTGCTCTTTGAAACAACAAAGGATCAGCTAATATGTCAAGATGTAGATATAGCCTTTACTAATGAAATAATGATAGAAAACTTAAAACCAAATATGAAGTGCGACGTATCCTTTAGGATAACTGATATAGATTATAAAGTATTAGAAAATGAAGCAGGTGAGAGACAAAACCTTGAAATACAAATATCCCTTGATGTAAATGTTAAAACATACAATGATAGAGTAATAGAAAGAACAATAGATGCCTTTACATCATCATCAAGATTTGAATTTGTTAGGGAGAATATAGGCTCAATTGGATATTATAATGAGGGAGTGGATAGCCAGACTATAAAAGAAAGAATTACAATTGATGATGATTTAGATGGAATAAGAGATATTATATATGTTGATGCAAAGCCAATATTAACAGAGACAAAGATTGTGGAAGATAAGGTTATATGTGATGGTGTTGTTTCTATTTGTGCTGTATATAGGGCAGAAAAGGAAGAGGATGAGCTTGTAAGTTACAGTGAAGAGATACCATTTAAGTCTACAGTTTCAATAGATGGTGCAAAGATAGATATGATAGAGGATGCAATTGTTAATTTAGAATATCTATCCTTTGACAAGGCATCCCAAAGAGAAATGGATGTAAAGGTTATTGTTGAGGTTTCCGCAAAGTTATATAACAAGATGATGTTTGATATAATTAAGAATGTAGAGGAAGTTGATATAGAAGACAGTATAAAGAATATGCCAAGCTTAGTATTATATGTAGTTCAACCAAATGATACTATTTGGAAGATTGCTAAAAAATACTGTACTTCTATGGAGGATATAATTAAAATAAATGATTTAGATAATCCAGATTTAATAATGCCGGGAATGAAGCTTTTAATTCCTAAGAAGGGATTTATGAAGTAGTCTAAAAGGTGTCAGGTAAAAATATATTTCCTGACACCTTTTATTGAATATAATTGCAGGAATTTTTTAACTTATGTATAATTGTATATACGAAGGGAGGATTTTCTATGATTATCGAATGTCCTGCAAAGATTAATCTTTCACTTGATGTAGTTGGTAAAAGGGAGGATGGCTATCATCTTTTAGAGATGATAATGCAGACGGTTTCACTTTATGATAAAGTGAAAATAACAAAGGATAGTGAAACAAGGGTTATATGCAATAATATTAATGTACCATCAGATAGAAGTAATATTGCTGTAAGGGCAGTTGAACTAATGAAGCAGAGATATGAAATACAGGATAACTTTAAGATTGAGATAGAGAAGAATATACCTGTGGCTGCTGGGCTTGCTGGTGGAAGTACCAATGGAGCGGCAGTAATAAAGGCTATAAACGAAATGTATTCTCTAAAACTTTCAAAGGACGAGATGAAGGAAATTGCTCTAAAACTTGGTGCAGATGTACCCTTCTTCTTTGAGGGAGGAACCTGCCTTGCAGAGGGGATAGGGGAGAAACTTACAAAATTAAACGACATATCCTGCTACATTGTACTTGCTAAACCACCAATAAATGTTTCTACTAAATATGTTTATCAAAATCTAAAATTAGATGAAATTTCAATACATCCAGATACTAAAAGAATAATTGATTATATAAAATATAACGATATAAAGATGCTTGCAGCATCAATGGTAAATGTTCTTGAAAATGTTACAATAAAGGAATATCCAATAATATACGAGATTAAAAATATAATGATGGAGTTTGGTGCATTAGGAAGCCTTATGAGTGGAAGTGGGCCAACGGTATTTGGTATATTTGAGGAAAAGGCGGATGCTATTAAGTGCTACAATAGATTAAGGGATTATATAAAGGAAGCTTTTGTTGTTAATACAGTTGATAGAGGGGTGTAAAAAATGGTAAATGCTTTAATTCTTGCTGGTGATAAGGGAAGGGATGGGGTATCAAAGGCCCTTTTAAAAATTGGAGATAGGTATATGGTAGACTACATAATAGATGCTCTAAAGGAGTGTAAAAAAGTTAAGGACATCTACATAGTTTGTGATGAAGGTGTAAAAAAAGTTTTAAAGGATAGAGTAAAGGGGTGTATAAATCCTGCTGGTGATATAATAGATAATATTGTATTTGCATCCGAATGTATAGAGGACAAACATACACCTCTTATAATATGTACAGCAGACATACCACTTATAAAAAGCAGTGCAATAGAGGAATTTGTTGAGGAATGTGAAAAGAAAAATATAGATGTTGGTTATCCTGTAATAGACAAAAAATTAAATGATGAAAAATATCCAGATGTAAGAAGGACCTATGTAAAGATGAGGGAAGGAGTTTATACTGGAGGAAATATAGTATATATAAAGATGGAGGCAATAAAAAACTGTACAGAAAAGGCAAAAAAGCTTGTAGAGTATAGAAAAAAGCCTTTTAAGATGGGAAGAACATTGGGATTTACATTTTTAATAAGGTTAGCATTAGGAAAGCTTACAATTGAGGCTGTTGAGAAAAAAATTGGTAAGATGTTTAATGTAGATGGACGTGCAATCTTCACCAAGTATCCTGAGATTGGAAATGATGTTGATAAGCAGGAGGATATAGATTTTGTTAAAAAGTATCTAAATATAGTGTAAAAAGTTTCGCTTTGGGTAAACCAAGGCGAAACTTTTTTTTGAATAAATAACCTCTATGAATGTAAAACTAAATTAAAGAGGTGGTGCTATGGCTATTTTGAAATTTTTTAAGGATTATTTTGATTTTAACGTGATGCTTTTATTTTTAATATCGGTATTTTTTCTATACAATGATTCAAAGGAATATAAACAGAAGGGAATGCAGAAGGAGTACAAGTTCTGTAGGTTTTTTATCTATCTATACACCATAGTTGCAATCATAGGATATGTGCTTTATTTAAAGCTTGAAATTTAGGGGTGATTATATGAAAAGGGAAATATTATACCAATATACTCCTAATAAGAAAACACCTATTAGTACAATGATTGATGACAATATACTTTCTGTGAAAAATCTACTTAAGGACTGTGATGATGTTGTATATAGGCAGTTTAAAATAGGTGGAGATAAGGGTAGAGACGTATTTTTATTCTATATAGATGGAATGGCAGATAAAGAGCTATTAAATAACTTTGTATTAAAACCTCTTATGCTTATGGCAAGGATGGTTGAGCCAACCTTTGATGATATTAAAGATGAACTCTATGAAGCCTCAAAGGTTGCAGCTATGTCTGTAACAGATTTTAAGGAAAATGACAACATTGAAGAGGCAGTTTTGGCTGTTTTATCTGGTGATACAGCAATTTTTATGGATGGGGAAAGCAAGGCTTTAATTATTGCAACTAAGTTTTTCCCTGTAAGGGGAGTACAGGAACCTACAGCAGAGACGGTTATAAGAGGTTCAAGAGATGGATTTACAGAGACAATAAGGATGAACACAGCTCTTGTTAGAAGAAGGATAAGAGATCCAAGATTTAAAATAAAACAAAAGCAGATTGGAGTTCGCTCAAAAACGGATATTGCAGTAATGTATATAGATGACATAGTTGATAAGCAGATAGTTGATGAGGTTATAAATAAATTAAATGGCATAAATATAGATGCAATATTAGATAGTGGCTATATACAGCAGTATTTAGAGGATAGGCCCTTTAGTCTTTTCCCACAGGTTCAGACAACAGAAAGGCCAGATGTTGTGGCAGCAGCAGTATATGAAGGAAGGGTTGCAATACTTGTTGATAATTCACCCTTTGCTCTAATTGTGCCTGTAACTTTAACAGCTTTTTTCCAATCTCCAGAGGATTATTATTCAAGGACTGTAGTTGTAAGTTTTGTAAGAATACTAAGGATTATTTGTGGAGGTATAGCAATACTTGCACCAGCTCTATACATTGCGATAACCTCCTTTAGCCCTGGTATTATTCCAACAAAACTTGCACTTTCAATTGCAGCAACAAGGGAGGGTGTTCCATTTCCTGCCTTTATTGAGGCTATAATAATGGAACTTACACTTGAGCTTTTAAGGGAAGCTGGAGTTAGGCTTCCAAGACCAATAGGTTCAACTATTGGTATTGTAGGAGGTCTTGTAATAGGTCAGGCAGCTGTTTCTGCTGGTATTGTAAGCCCTATTATGGTAATAGTTGTTGCAATAACAGCTATATCCTCCTTCTCTATACCAAACTATGAATTATCAGCAGCCTTTAGATTAGTAAGATTTTTATTAATGGTATTTGCAGCAGTCTTTGGGCTCTATGGCATAGTTTTAGGTTCAATTATTGTGTTAATACATTTGAGCAACTTAAAGAGCTTTGGTGTACCATTTTTGGCACCTATTGCACCCTTTGAGTATACAGACATAAAGGATTCAGTAATATTTAGAGCACCTTGGAAATATATGATAAAAAGACCAAGGCATATAAATCCGAAGGATGAAATAAGGCAGGCAGGTGATGAAAATGCAGAGGGGCAATGACAAGATATCTACATATCAAGTCGGAGTGCTTGTTTATCTTACTATATTAGGTGTTGGTATATTGACGCTTCCAGCTTCAATGGCAAAGGAAGTTGAAAATGATGGATGGATACTCTCTATAATTGCAGGTATTATCTGCATAGGTATAGTCTATATTATGTGTAAAGTTGGAGAGAAATTTCCCCAAAATGGTTTAGTTGGTACCTTGAAGCTACTTTTTGGGAATATATTAGGAATAATACTTGTAATTCCTGTCTTTTTGTATTTTCTTTTATTTGCAGCACTCGAAACAAGAATTTTTGGAGAAACAGCAAAGATATTTTTGCTAAATAGAACCCCCCTTGAAATGATAATGATTCCGTTGATTATTTTATCAGTAATACTTGCAAGGCTTGGAATAGAATCAATTGTAAGGTTTTTTGAAGCCGTAACCCCTGTAATTGCATTTGTCCTTGTTATTTTGTTTTTAATAGGATTGGTGGGTTCAGATTTTTCCAATTTAAAACCTATACTTTCCCACGATTTGTTAAGTTTTGTAAAGGGGATTAAATCTGCTATGTTTGCCTACGCAGGTTTTGAGGCACTACTTATAATATTTCCCTTTATAAAGGAGCCTAATAAAGCCTTTAAGGCATCTTTTGTTGCGATGCTTTTACTAATAGTAGCCTACGTTATTACAATAATTGAATGCTATGCAACCTTTGGTTCAAAATTAACACAGAGACTTATGTATCCAACAATGAGTATGATAAAGGCATCGGATGTTCCAGGAGCTTTTATAGAGAGGGTTGAAGGTATATTAGAGGCTCTTTGGGTTTTATTTGTATATACAACCATAGTTTCTCTCCTTTATTCATTGAGTGTTGTAGGCAAGGATATATTAGGTCATACTGAAGCAAAACATATATTAATTATATTTTTACCCTTTATATATCTTGGTTCTCTTGTAGGTGAAAGTATTATAGATATGATGAACTATGGCGACCTACTCACAACAACATTAGGGCTATATACAATTTTTATACTTCCAATAGTGATGTTCATTGTATCAAGGTTTAAAAAGGTAGGTGGAGGCAAATGAAGAGATTGCCTTTGGTTTTTGTTTTAATCTTAAGCTTGATATTTCAAGGCTGTTGGGATAAGGTTGAGATAGATGAAAGGGCCTTTGTAGGAGGAATATTTGTTGATGCTGTAGGAGAAGAAGGAAGTAAAGAATCAAAAGAGGTAAAACCCTTTTATGAGGAGGATATGGATGGCACCTTAAAGGTAATATTTACACTTGCAAATCCTGGCGAGGTCTTAAAGGGCGGAGAAAAGGGGTATGTTACTGTTGAGGCTGAGGCAGAGACAATACCAGATGCAATAAGAAAAATAGGAATAAGGTTAAATAGAACTCCTTTTTTTGCACATACAAAGGTTGTTGTTTTAAGTGATAAAGTGCTTAAAAATGAAAAGATATTTAAAGAAACAATAGATTTTTTAGAAAGAGACCCCGACATCAATGCTTCAGTTAATATTATGATGCTTGAGGGTGATATTGAAAAACTTACTAAAATAAAACCAAAGCTTGATATATATCTTGTTACATATATACAGGGTGTATTTAGGAATGCAAGTAACTTATCATATATTGTACCTGTAAAATTATTAGATTTTATTTCAAATCTTAATTCAGGCAATAAGGCAATAATGCCGGTTATAACTATTAAGGAAGATGAGGTTGAGATAAAGAATATTGCATTAATAAAGGATAATAAGCTCTATAAACAGGTGGATGAAAAATATTTAAGGGCATTTCAATTTTTAAATGATAAATTAAAGGGAGGAAGAAAGTTTGTAAACTATAAGGGAATAGATATATCCTATTTTATACAGGATAACTATAGGGATATATATGTAGAGGATGATAATGGAAAGCTCAAATTTACAATAAAGGCTGAACTTGAAGGATACTTAGAAAATGAATCCTTTAGTAAAGAGGATATTGATAAAAAAATTTTAGATGATATAGAGAGCATTTTATCAAAATCCTTTGAACTTGAAATGATGGAAACAATAAAATACTTCCAAGATGATATAGAGGCTGATTATTTAGGTTTAGAGGATTATACAAGAAAGAATTATTATAAAGTCTATAAAAAATATAAGGATAATTGGGATGAGGCATTTAAAGAGGCAGAATTTAGAGTTGAAGTAAAGGCCTTTATAAGAAGAATAGGATCAAAGAGGTAATAAAATTGCCTCTCAGATTGTTGACAAACCTAATTGTTAGCTAAAGTATGAAAAAGCCCCATGAAAGGATTTCAAATTGGCATATTTCATGAGCTTTAGCAATTCTTAGCTTTTCGACTTTGGAAAAGTCCGTAATTCGGCACAG
>NZ_KI421441.1:0-3465 GCF_000472625.1 Caloramator sp. ALD01 | reverse complement strand
TGGCATCGCGAGGGTAGGACTTTTTCAAACAAAGAAAAGCTTAGAATTGATTAGCGAAATGAACGAATGCCTAAGAAATCCTTCATGGGGCTAATTAATATATAACTTTTTCAACTGCCTAAGGGCTGTTTTGCAGCCCCTTTATTGGTTCTCAATTTTTTGGAGTATAAGATTGCATATATCCCTTGTTGCATTTGGCTTTGCTTTTTCTCTGCAGCATTCTTTCATATGTTGTAGCCTAACTTTGCTATTTAAAAGCTGCATAAGAATGCTTACAACGCTGTCGTCTGAGTGTATTCTTGCGGCAATGCCATTATTTAATAGATAGTCAGCATTCTTTTCCTCTTGACCTGGGATTGCAGAATTAATGACAATAGGAATTTCTTTGATTAACGCTTCTGTAATGGTAAGCCCACCGGGTTTTGATATTAATAGGTCTGATGCAGACATAAGAAGGTTAATATTATCAGTATAGTCAAAAACAATTGTCCTTTTGTTTGTTCTTGATGCTATTTCATTTAGTTGATTTCTAAGTTTTATATTTTGTCCAGCACAGGCAATTATTTGTATATCAAGCTTTGAGAAGGCAAGTTTCTCAAACATATCTTTTATATTACCAATTCCAAGACCACCACCCATTAAAAGGACAGTAAATTTATCATCTAACTCTAATTCTTTTCTTGCTTCTCTTTTATCTATCCTTTGAAGAAATTCCTCAGAAACAGGAATTCCAAGTGGATAAATTGTCTCCTTTTCAATTCCCTTTTCAACTAAATCCTGAATGAAGTCCTCATTAGGTATAACATAGGCATCTATATGGCTGTATAGCCAAAAGGAATGTGGTGCATAGTCTGTTAATATTGCAATACAGGGACATTCGATTTTATTTTTCCTTTTAAGTTTAGATACCATTTCAAGTGGGAATGGGTGTGTACAGACTATTGCTTGAGGTTCATATTCTTCAATTAGTCCCTTTATTTTAATAGAAAGTATTTCATTTATTATACTTGATAAGTTAGATAGGGTATCCTCTGAATCGGCATATTTATAAAGCTTTCCGTAGAGTGCAGGTGTCTTCTTTAAACTTTTTAAATACCCACCTACTATTATCTTATCAATTATAGGATTTATATATTTTAGTGTATCTACCATTTCAAATTGGACATCATTATAATGTGTTTTAAAGTATTTTCCTATTGCCTCTGCAGCCTTTATGTGTCCACTTCCTGCCGATACTGTCAAGCACAATATCTTCATAACTTCACCTCACTTAATTATATTATAAGCAATAAATCTTAAAAAATCCTTTTATTAACATAATGTTAACAACAAATTAAATGTATAATTACAAGATAAATACAAAAAATAAATTTAGAAATTTTTGTGTAAAGGGTGGTAATATGTTTAATAAAAGGTCTTTTCTTGCAATAGTTGTTTCTATAATAATTGTTTTTACCACAACATTTGGAGTTCTAATGTATCTTGATAGGAGAGATTATAGAATATTTCTTGGGAATCAATACCAAAAGGACTTATATGAAATAGTCTCAAATGTTGAATCTCTACAGGCAAGTTTATCTAAGGTTCCAGTTACTATGTCAGAAAAACAAGGGATAATTATTTTTAGTGAGATTTGGAGGCAGGCGGGTGCAGCACAGGATAGATTAAACAGTCTTCCAATTTCCCACGAAGCCCTGTCCCAAACATCAAAATTTTTAGCCCAAGTTGGGGACTTTTCCTATACACTCCTTAAAAGAAGCAGTAGTGGGCAGGGATTAAGTGAATCTGAGCTTAAAACATTAGAAAAGCTTAATGATTATGCAGGTTATCTAAATGTTAAACTGCACGAACTGCAGCAGGAGGTTTCGGAGGGTAAATTAGACTGGACTGAAATCAAGCTTAAGGGAAAAGTATTATTTTCGCAGAATTTGCAAAATCCAGTGGATGTAAAATTTGAAAATATATCCAAGGAGCTTCAACAATACCCAACTTTAATTTACGATGGCCCATTTTCAGAAAATGTACTCAATATAAAGCCAAAGATATTAGAACAGCCGAAGATAAGCATAGAAGAAGCAAAGAGGATAGTTAAGGATATACTTGGAAATGATAAGGTTCAATCTATAGATACATATAGCAGTAAACAGGGAGGCAAAATACCAGTTTATCCCTTTAAGGTTACTATGAAGGGCAATAAGGATGCAACAGTTGATGTTGATGTAAGTCAAAACGGAGGCAAAATTGTATATCTTCTAAATACAAGAGAAATAAAAGGTTCAAAGCTTAATATGAAGCAGGCAATTGAAAGAGGAATGAAATATCTTGAAAATATAGGCTATAGAGATATGCTTCCAACTTACACATTAAAATATGATAATATTGCTCTAATAAATTATGTTTATGTTCAGGATAAGGTTGTTGTTTATCCGGACCAAATCAAGCTAAAGATTGCATTAGACAATGGAGAAATAATTGGTATAGAGGCACAGCACTTTTTAGTAGCCCATACCGAAAGAAGGATACCTACTGCAAGGATTACACCACAGGAGGCAAAGGCGAATGTTAGTAAAAATTTAAACATAAAAAACATAAGATTGACAATAATACCAATGGAATCTTTAAAGGAAGTTTTATGTTATGAATTCTTTGGAGAATATAAAGGAGAAAAGTTCTTCATATACATAAATGCTCAGGATGGAACAGAAGAGAGGATACTGAAGTTAATAGATACACCTAATGGTGAGCTTACCATATAGTTTATAACATATAAAAATGTTTTGGGGGAAAATTAATATCAAAGGGGGGATTTAGTATGTCAAGACATAGAAGTATTATGTCTGACGAACTAAAGTATGAGCTTGCAAAAGAGCTTGGGGTTTATGACATTGTTAAGGAAAAAGGCTGGGGCGATGTTCCATCAAGAGAGTGTGGAAACCTTGTAGCAGCAGCAATAAAATATGCAGAGAAGATGTATGAACAAAACCACAATCACAGCTAATAAACGCAGAAGATAATTTGCAAATTTGACATCAAGAGATGCTAAAGTGTATAAAAAGAGCCCCGTAGAAGGATTTCAAAGGCATTTATCACAAATTAAAAAGTGATTAAAAATGCCAAAAGAAATCCTTTACGGGGCAAATTTACATAAGAAAATATAATATTCAGAGATTTCGAAGAGCTCCGAAAAAATAGTGGCTTTTAATGACGTTTTTTATAAATATTCAACTTAATTTAATAAAATGCATAAAAAGTTATTAATGTAAAATGCGTAGCATTAAAAATATATTAATATTTGTTAATTCAATCTATATAGGGCTTTGTTTTTGAGCCCTATTTTTATTATTTCCTCATTTTAGGGCGTAGCAAAGCTAAGGGTGGCCTTTTGCTGCATAATTAAGTTGACCATCCTTACTATATTACACGCAGTGTTTGCTAAAATAATATGTATTTTAGCACCTACAAGTC